>JANYHY010000409.1 GCA_025362165.1 Myxococcales bacterium
CCGGAAATTCTTCGACGCGCTCGCGACGGCCCCCGACGAGGCGAGGAGCGCGCTCGGTCTCATCCTCGCGGTCGTAACCGTCCGGCGTAGGACGCCTGGCGGCGTTGCGCGGCACCGTCGAGAGTGGCGCGCATGCCGCGCCTTTCAGCCGATCTCCGCTTCGAGCTCGTAGCTCCGCGAGCTCCGCATCGTGCGCGAGCCCCGCGTCGTTTGCCGTCCACGTCGCCCGAGTTCGTGCCGCTGCGCGTGATACGCTCGACCGCGCTTGTGGCGCGGCGGGAGTCAAGCGATGCGCCGCCGCTCGTTGAGGTCACGTTGCCCGACGGGACTTTGCTGCGGCTGCCGGCTGCCGTTGGCTCCGGCTTCATCGTCGACGTGCTGCTGGGGTTGCGCGGCGCAGCGTGCTGACGCTGCCGTCTTCGGTGAAGATCTTCCTGGCCGCGGGACCGGTCGATCTGCGCCGCAGCATCGATGGACTTGGTGCGCTCGTGAGCGCGCGCGGACACGACCTCTACAGCGGACACCTCTTCGTCTTCGGCAGTCGACGCGGCGACCGCGTGAAGATCCTCACGTGGGACCGCGGCGGCTTCGTCCTTTACTACAAGCGCCTCGAGCAAGGCCGCTTCCGTTTGCCGCACGTCGCGGAAGGGGCCCAGGAGGCGGAGATCGACGCGACGGCGCTCGCGATGCTCCTCGATGGGATCGATCTCGAGCGCGTGCGTCGGCCACGAGCGTGGAGCCCACCCGCGCGATAGGGGATCGACACGATCGCGCGATCATGATCAAACGTCGTCGATGGAACTCCCCGATCACGACTGCCCGCTGCGGCCGATCGTGCTCGCGCAAGCAAAACTGATCGAGGAGCAGGGCAAGGCGCTGGCTGCGTACGCGGGCATCGACGCAAAAGTCGATGAAGTGCGCGCTGAGAATCGAGACCTACGCGCCAAGCTCGAGACAACGCTCGCGCACATCGAGAAGCTCGAGTGAGCGCTCTACGGGAAGAAGAGCGAGAAGATGCCGCCAGTGGCCGAGGCGCTGCGAACCGAGGAGTCCGCGGAGGACGTCGAGGCTCGACGGCAGGCTGCGCTCGAGCGCAGGGCCGAGCGAGCTGCGCTCAAGCAGAAGCTCGCGCCGCAGACCGTCACGCACCACGTGCCCGACGAGGACAAGGACTGCCCGGCGTGCGGCGGGACCGCAGACCGTCCAGTCGGAGACGGCAAGAAGACCGAGCTGTACGAATACATTCCCGGGTACTTCGCGAGGCAGCAGCACGTGCAGGACAAGCTCGCGTGCCGCTGTGGCGGGTACATCGCGACGGCGCCGCCGCCTCGACGCGTCATCGAGGGTGGCAAGTACGGCCCCGGCTTCATCGCGCACATCGTTGTCATGAAGTGCGCCGACTCGCTGCCGCTGTATCGGCTCGCGAAGCAGTACGAGCGCATCGGCATCCCGATGGCGCGCTCGACGCTGAACGACCTCTTCCACCTCGCGGCGCGCAAGCTCGAGCCGCTCTACAAGCGGCTGCTCTGGCACATCGCGCAAGCCGAGCTCGTGCAGGCCGACGAGACTCCAATGAAGATGCAGGAGCCCGACAAGCGAGGGTACGTTTGGACTTTTGTCGCCGAGCGGCTCATCGCCTACCGCTTCTCGGCGAGTCGGTCAGGGCAGACTCCGGTGGACGTGCTCGGCGGCACGACGGGCACGCTCGTCGTCGACGCGTACACCGGCTACAACCGCGTCGCCTCCGTCGACGGTCGCAACCGCGCCGGCTGCCTCGCGCATGTGCGCCGCAAATTCTTCGACTCGCTCGCGACCGCGCCCGACGAGGCGCGCCGCGCGCTCGACCTCATCCTCGCCGTCTACCGCGTCGAGCACGAAGCTCGTGCTCGCGGCATCGTGCGCACGGGCGAGCATCTCGCGCTCAGGCAGTCCGTTGCTCGCGCGGCGATGGTTCGCTTCCGCGCTTTCCTCGACGAAGAACACCCGCGCCACCCGCCGAAGAGCCCCATCGGCACGGCGCTCTCCTATGCGCTCAATCAGTGGGACACCCTCACGCCGTTTCTCGACGACGTGAAGATCCCGCTCGACAACAATGCCTCCGAGCGCGCGCTCCGCGTCGTCGCTCTCGGTCGCAAAAATTTCCTTTTTGTCGGCGACCCCGAGCACGGCGAGAACCTCGCCGGTCTCTACTCACTCGTCTCGACGTGCGATGCGAATGATGTGGATCCGATCGCGTACCTCAAGGACGTCCTCATCCGCGTCGACGAGCATCCCGCGTCGCAGATCGACGACCTGCTACCTCACCGCTGGATCGCTCCCGTGACCTGGACCGTGGAGAGCTAATCAGCAAGGCGTCTCGCGCCGGACGGTTACGCCGCGATCGTAAACGGCGTATGCAGGATGAACACATGGAACGGGCTGCTGCGGCTTCCAGAGAGCCAGTTCACGTCCTCGGGCGAGTGATGAAGCGCGTGTGTCGGCCACAAGAATCTCGTGTGCGAGAGCCGGTGCGCCCAATAGCTGAGCAAGTCGGCGACGAGAAGGAACAGGAGCGCTTGCGGCACGACCTTCATCCCGTTGGTGAACGAGTAGGCCCGCAAGAAGGCGTAGATGGGCGGCCCGACGAACGCGAAATAGATCGCGTAGCACAGCGTCCAGAACATCAAGAAGAAGAGGTCCACGATCTTGAGCGCGCCGATCGAGAACTCCGGCATGTAGAACCGGTAGGAAAGACCCCACGCGAGTAGCGCTGTGCCGAAGTAGATCGCGTTTCCGCTGAAGCGGCGGTGGTTATACAGGTCCTGACTGACTACGACCGCGAACGTGAACAATATATCCGTGAGGCTGAGCGGCTCTCGTTTG
>JANYHY010000447.1 GCA_025362165.1 Myxococcales bacterium
CAAATCGAGCGGAGCGAGCCGCGTGGGGTGGGGACCCAAAAAACCACGTTTTTTTGGGTCGGGGAGGTGCGTGCCTCTCCGTGATGACAAGACCTAACAGGCTGATGAAGCTTTCTTCATCGGCCTGTTAGTGCATCATTGGGCGATGAACTCTCTTCACTTCTTGCCACTGGTCGCCCTTGGGCTCGCGTGCAGTACCGCTACGGCGCCTTCGACGTTCCCCGATGGCGGCAACCAGCAAGTCCACGGCTGCATCGACGCTGGCGCCGTGACCGCGAAGGGCGGAGGCTTTTGCTGCGCCGCGATCATCGACAAAGCGTGCCACGGCGAACAACCGCTCGGCGGCTGGGCCGCGACCGTCGATGAGTGTTGTGGAGTCGCTACCGGCTATCCCGACACCCCTTATGCGGGCACGGTGGAGTCACACGGTTGCACGGTCCTCGTGCCGGACCCGACCCGATGCTGCGGCCCTTGTGTGAAAGACGCCGGCGCCACGGACTGACTCCCAGGCGCGTGAGGCGAACGCGTGCATCTTGCAAGTTTTCCGGTTTGTTGCGAACGCGTGGTCTGAGCGATTCCTTCGCCGTTCAGAGTCGCACCGTACCCAAGGGATCGTCGCGCTGGTCGCGAGGACTGCCTTCACGCTTTGAACCGCAACTCAAAGGAGGGCGCTATGGCAGACAGGATCCGCCGCATCGCGCATGTTTCGGACATCCACACACTCGAGGAGGGACCCAAACCTCATGGCTTGGGCAGGCACTTCTTGAGCTTCGGACGCGGGCTCGACGCCACCGTCAGACGACACAAGTTGGAGCGCGCCGTCGAAGTCGCCAAGCGCTCCGGAGCTGATCACTTCATCGTCAGGAGATCTCACGGAGATCGGCTCGCCCGGTGAATACGAGCAGTTCGCCAGCACGTTGCTCGGCACAGGCATCGACCCCGATCGCGTCACCTTGGTGCCGGGAAATCATGACGCGTATGCGAGCAACGACGCATGGCTCCGCGCGATCGACGGGCCTCTTCGACCCTTCCGCACGCACGCGGCGCGCGAGCCCGGCAAAGTCATCGAGCACCACGATTTGTTCATCGTCCCCTTGGACGTCACTTGCGTTCAGCCCATCACGCGCTCTGCGGGCGAGCTGACTCGGGACGCCGCGGACGCGCTCGACAAGCGCATGGCCGACGTCGCGCTCTCCAACAAGCCTGTGCTCGTCGTGCAGATACGCGCGCATGCTGAGCTTGCTCGCGCGACACGCCAACACGTTCGTGATGCACGGTCACTTGCACAAGGCCGTCGACAAGGTGATCGAGGGCCTTGCTTCTCCGTGCGCGCGAGTCTTCGGCGCTCCAGCGATCGTCGATGACCACGCTCGCGAAGCGCGCGTTCGATTGTACGATCTGCGCGGAGGCGTGATCGAGCCTTATGCGATCGCGACAGTACCGAACATGCAGATGACGTGAGCCACCCCTCACTGGATGCGTCGACGGACCGCGAACATCGTTGCGGCATCGACACGGCTCATCCCCGCTCCGGCGAGCAACTTGACGTTCACGCTGGTGGGGAGATGATGAGGGCTCGATGGATTTCTTGGGTCCGCAGATCGTGCTCGTTGACGACGACGATCCGATGCGCATGGCGACGGCCCGCCGGCTGAGGGGGCTCGAGTTCGAAGTGCACGACTTCGCGTCCGCAGAGCCGGCGCTCAGCTTCCTGTCGGAGCACGAGAACGACGTGGACGTGATCGTCTCCGACTTACACATGCCGAAGATGGATGGCTTGGCGTTTCTCGCGGAGAGTCGTCGCTGCTGGCCAGACCTGCCATTCGTGATGCTGACCGCCGATTCGAGCAACGAGCCCGCGATCGAGGCGCTGCGACAAGGGGCGTATGATCATTTGACCAAGCCGCTCGCGCCTGGTGAGGAGCTCCGCTTCCATTTGCTCCGCGCGGTGGAGCGGCACCGGTTGCTCAGACGAACGCGAGAGCTCGAACGACAGCGGGATGTCGAGGCGCGCTTCGAGGGCATCGTCGGGACGTCGGCGTCGATGCGCGCAGTGTTCACGCTCGTCGAGCGCGTCGCCTCCACGGACGCGACCGCGCTCGTTCTAGGCGAGAGCGGGACGGGCAAGGAGCTCGTCGCGCGCGCGATACACGCTCGCAGCCAACGCGCCGCCAAGCCGTTCCTCGCAGTCAATTGCTCGGCGCTGTCCGAGACGCTCTTGGAGAGCGAGCTGTTCGGTCACGTGAAAGCGGCTTTCTCCGGCGCGACCTCAGCGCGACGCGGGCTCTTCGAAGAGGCGTCCGGCGGAACGCTCTTCTTGGACGAGATCGGCGACGTCGACGCCAGCGTCCAAGTGCGACTGCTACGCGCGCTGCAAGAAGGAGAGATCAAACCCGTAGGCAGCAATGAAGTCCGCAAGGTCGACGTGCGCGTCATCGCTGCGACCAATCGCGATCTCGCCGCAGACGTTCGCGAGGGGGAGTTTCGCGAAGATCTCTTCTACCGCCTGAACGTCGTGTCCGTGGATCTGCCCGCGCTGCGTGATCGCTCCAGTGATATCCCGCTCCTCACGGCGCATTTTCTGGCCAAGTACTGCGCGCGCTTCGAGAGGCCCGTCCCGCCGATTCAACCAGACGCGATGCGCTTGCTCACCGCCTATCGGTGGCCCGGCAACGTGCGTGAGCTCGAGAACGCGATCCAACGCGCCATCGCCGTGATGCCTCCTGGGAGCGCCGTCACCGCGGACGTCCTTCCACCAGCGCTCCGCGATGTTCCGCGGCCCGCTCAGGGGCCCACTGGCAGCACGCCCACCGTCAGCGGCATCTCGTTCAGCGAGTCGCGCGCGCTTTTGATCGCTGACTTCGAGAAGCGCTACATCGAAGAGCTCCTCGAGATCGAAAAGGGAAACATCACACGCGCCGCGCGCCGTGGCGGCATCGACAGAGCCAACTTTCGACGCCTCGCCCGGCGCTATGGCATCGACCTCGGTCGGCGAGACGACTGAGCATTGTACAGATCCAGCGAACACTGCTGCCGCAGTAAGCGAGTTTGGGTCTATTCGGCGGGTATCCGCCCGGAACGTACTGCTGTACGTGAGGACGGATGACCGTCGAAGAGGCCCAAAATCGCGACCTGCGGCAGTAGTGTTAGTCTGCGCACATGATGGAGACGTAGGTGCGGATCTCGGCGACCGCATCGCTCGGGAGGTTGGTGAACTCGAATCCGGCTGCGCACATGCCGCGAGCTCCACGGCGCCAGCGTATCGCTGCGGTGGCCTCGGAGATGCGACCGGTGACGGGTCGGGCGAAGCGCACGGCGAAGTTCTCGCCATCAGGCAGCGGCCGCTCCGCGACGAACTGAAATCCGCTCTCCGAGATCTCCTCGATGCGGCCATCCACCGAGGCGCCACCGATCGTGACGAGCGCGAGCGTCACGTAGGGCGCGCGCGGGTGGCGGCGGCGAGACAAGCTGGGCTTGAGCCTCGCGATGGGGCTGTCAGCCGTCGTCGCAGGGTTCCTCTCAAGCTTGGGCTGACCCGCGCGAAGCTCGAACACGTTGTCGTGGCCGGCTGCAGGTAGGCTCGCCCGAAGCGCGTCGCGCATCGCCTCGATGTTCGGATAGCGACTTGCGGAGTCGCGGCTCAGCGCACGCCTCACGACCTCCGCGAGCGCGTCCGGTACATCGCTGCAGACCTCTTGCAAAGGCCGCATCTTGCCCATCGAGACCTTCGCGAGCACCTCCCCGAACGTGCCCGGAAAAGGAACCGCACCCGTGAGGCACTCGTAGAGCGTCACTGCGAGCGCGTACTGATCCGCGCGATGGTCCACGTCTGGCGACAAGATGAGCGCCTCGGGCGCCATGTACTCAGGAGTCCCGAGCAGCGTGTTTTCTTGAGTCAGCTTCTCGACCTCTTCGGCACGCTCCGCCAACTTCGCGATCCCGAAATCGATGAGCTGCACCGAGTTGTTCGAAGTGACGAAGATGTTCGCGGGCTTGATGTCTCGGTGGATGATCCCGCGCGCGTGACAGTGCGCGAGCGGAGTGGCGATGTCGACGCCGAGCTTCACAGTCTGGTCCACCGAGAGCCTCGCCTTCGCCGCGAGCAGACCCGCGAGCGTGCGGCCCTCGAGCAGTTCAAAGACGAGGTAGGGACGACCGTCACACTCGCCACCATCACGAAACTCCACCACGCCTGTGCCTTGCGCTTGCGCGAGCGCCTCCATCTCGCGGACCACGCGCTTGCGTACGCGCTCGTTCGATTCCCTCGAGAAGAGCTTCAACGCGCACGTGCGGCGCGTCCGTACGTGCTCGGCTGCCCACACGCACCCGCCGCTCGTCACTTTAGCGAGCGGGCGAATGAGCCTGTACCTCCCGTCGAAGATCGACTGCTCCTCTTCGAGGTACTCGCGCACCTCGTTCCGCACCGATTCTTCCAACTGCAGTTCGCTCCGGCTCGAGTTCACGGCGCACCTCCTCAAGATGTCTATGCCCAGCGAATCGATGAACGGATCATCGCCGCAAACCTGGAGCTCGGTCTACGCGACCTCCCCGATGTCCGAGGTCCGTAGCAACGCGGCGAGCCTCGCGAGCGCCTCGCGCTCCATCTGGCAGGCACGCGATTCGCTGACATTGAGTCGCACGCCCACCTCTCGCAGAGTCACGTCGTGAACATAGCGCTGCACGACAACGAACCGCAGCCTCGCAGGGAGCTTCTCCGCGGCCGCAGCAAGCAGCTCCTTTCTCTGCTTCTCGTCGACGAGCTGCTCGGGCGATGAAGCGGGATCGCGCACGGACTCGGACTCCTGATCGGTCGCGTTCGACGCTCTCTTGGACAGCTGCAGCGCGCGATAGCGGGCGGGATCGATCCCGAGTTTGTGAGCGACGGCCTCTCCGTTTGCTTTCTCGCCCATCGTCGCAGTGGCGGCCGACGCATCGTCGATGCTCCGCGCGATCGATCGCAGCCGTCGCGACAGGGGATCGTTACGGCGAAGCTCGTCGAGGATGGCACCTCGAACTCGGCAAGCCGCGAACGCCTCGAACATGTCGCCGTGCATGTCACCCCGTCGCCTGTACGCCTCTGCGAGGCCCACTGAGCCGGCACCGAACAAGTCATCCGTCTCGATGTGCTTGGGCAAGCGGCGCGCGATGGAGCTCGCGATGCGCTTGACGATGGCGAGCATTCGCGCCGCTCGAACTGGAGGCGGAAGCGTCGCGTAGGTCGACTTGGTTGCACTGGTCTGCTCGTTCTCGATCATTGGAAACCCACCCTTCAGGCGTGGAGATTCAATGCGAGGAGCGGTCCATCATGGAAAGGTCGTCGAACCGATGATCCACCGCGCGGTGAAGTGAGTCAGCCTCACTCGGCGATCAGGAAAACAGCGCAGTTCGTGGCGGGTCTACGAAACCCACCAGGGTCTGCGAGACCCCGGTCGACTTTGGGCCGATCACCAGTTCGGGGCCTTGAATCCGCGTTGCGGTCGCGCGAACAGGTAGCCTTGCAGCAGATCGCACCCGAGGTCGGCGAGCATGTCTCGCTCTGTGGGTGTCTCCACGCCCTCTGCGACTACGAGGATGCCGAGCTCGCTGCATAGCTTCATCATCGAGCGAACGATGCTCTGCCGCCGTGAGTCCGTGTCGATGCCGCGCACGAGAGACATGTCCAGCTTGGCGATCTCTGGCTCGAGCTGCGTGAAGCTCGTGAGCCCCGCGTAGCCTGCGCCCAGGTCGTCGATGGCGATGCGAAACCCAAGGGCCTTGAGCTCCGCGACACGCGACGAAACGTTCTTCACTCCGTCGAGCGACGCGCGTTCGGTGATCTCCAACACGACGCGATTGGCGATCGTGGAGAGCGGCGAGTCCGTCGAGTAGAGGTTTTCGTCGTTCAGATCGGCCGAGTGAAGGTTCACGAAAACGTTGCTGCCCTCTGGAGCCTCCATCGCCGACGCGGTGACGTTCGCGCGAACAGCTCGGCCAAGCTCGTGAAGGCGCCCCAGCTTCTCCGCCGCGTCGAGCATGTGCGCGGGGTTCTTCATCGACGGCTCGTCGGATCGAAGGAGCGCTTCGTAACCGAACACGCTGCGGTCGCTCCACCTGACGATGGGCTGGAACGCCATCCACAACAGCTCGAGCCCCGCGCTGAACGGCGCCTCGCGATCGCTCTGTGACTGCGCCTTGGGCAGCGCCAGCGCTTCGCGCTTGAGCTTGGCCATTTTGTGGAGACGCGCGTCGCGGCTCACAGTCTCCCAGAGCGCGCCGATCTCGACGGGCTTCGACAAGTAGCGGAAGGCGCCGTACTCGACCGCGCGAACCGCAGAATCGAGTGAAGGATCGCCCGTCATCAACACGATTGGAACGTCGAGCTCCTGCGCGCGAGCGGCCTTGAGCAGATCGATGCCGGTCATCCCTGGCATCAAGAGGTCGCTCACGACCACGTCGAAAGAGCCGCTCTTCATGCGCTCCACGGCCTCTGCGCCGTTCGAGGCGAGCTCCACGATCGCGCCCAGGTGACCAAGCGCTCTCCCGTAGGATCGGAGGACCGCCGGGTCGTCGTCCACGAGGAGCAACCGAAGACCTTCATCGCACGGCGTAAGCATGGTGGTTTGTCCATTTCTGTTTTGTTGCAAGCTCATGGCACGACCTTGTGCACGACGACCGGCTGGTTCGCGCCGTTACCGACGACATATGTGACGGTTCCGCTCGCGGGCTCCGTGTCGAACCACGAGCAGCTCTTCGTCGGGACATAGGGGCTGATCAATCCAGCGCCGACCGCGTCGCCGGGCGCCAGCACGGTGAGTGAGGGAGAGGAGAGCGTGGTGTGCGCCTTGACGGAGAGCACGCCCATGTTCGTCTCGAGGTCTGGCATCTCGCTCGTTCCCGACGCGCCGTCCAAGATCACGATGACCCCGCCCGCGTGCAAGAAGTCGACGATGGCGGTGTTGCTCGACCAGTTGGTGCCAAGCGTCTTGAGTGCGCCGTTGCCAGCGACGCGCTGATCGGGCACGAGCAGGACGTCGTAGGTCTTGATCGCGAGCGTGTTGGGCACGTCGTTGTCATTGACGCTGACAGTGAAGGACATCGTGCGGCCCTGCTTTTTAGCCTGCGCCGTGAGCGTTGACTTCACGTTGACGACATCTTGCGCGACCGCGTAGTGCTCGAACGAGAGCACCGAGATGGGGCTCGACTTCGACACGAAGACCGCGTTGGCGAGCGCGCGGGCCTGCGACGAGTTCTGCGCAGGGACGACCTGGTAGTCGTGTCCGATCGCGATGATGTGTCCGGCGGCGCTCCCCACGCACGAGCCGTTCACACACGAGTTCGATGGACATACCTTGCCGCATCCGCCGCAGTTGCTCGAGTCGGTCGTGATGTCGGTGCACATCCCGTCGCAGATCAAGTTCGGCTGAACGCAGCCCGAGTCGGGATCCGCGTCTCCGCCGTCACCGCTGTTGTCGCCGTCCTCCGCAGAGTCGCTGGCGGTTGGACCATCGCTGTTGCTCTCACCGTCCCCCAATGAGCCGTCGCCTGCGCTCGAGGAATCGGGCTGAACGGACGGATCCCCGTCGACGTCTCCGTCCGCGGCGGTGGACGTCTGACACGCACCAGAGACGCAAGCCACGCCCAACCCGCACGCATGACCGCACGCGCCGCAGTTCTGCGAGTCGCGATCAGTGTCGACGCATTGGCCGCCGCACTCCACATAAGGCGCGCGGCAGGTCCCGCCAACGATCGCGTTCTCCTGGCTACAGCCGGTGCTCGCCGCGGCAACGAACGCCGAGATGGCCGCCAGCGTGCACGCCAGAGAGGTGAGATTAGTTCGACGCATGGATCCTGTCCTTGGTGAGCGGCTTCTGATCGATCGGCACCTCGTGCTGCCGCGTGACGACCAACTCCACGCGCCTGTTCTGGCTCCAGTGCTCCTCGTCGTGACCGTCCGCGCGCGGCTTCAACTCGCCGTACGCGTGCACCACGAGCTTGGCAGTGACCCCGTATCCGAGGAGCAGCTTCTTCACCGACGTGGCGCGGTTGCGGCTGAGCAGGAGGTTGAAATCCGCGGCGCCGATCTCGTCTGCGTGGCCTTGGATGTCCACTGCGACCACGTCCCCGCGAGCGATGATGTACTCGGCGATCTTCTGCACGAGCGGCTTGCTGGTCTCGCTCACGTCGGGGCTGCCAGAGCCGAAGTTGATGACGTCGTCGAGCACGATGTGATCGCCCACCAAGTGCATAGGCGTCGCGGGGCACCCGTTGGTCGAGGCGTCGGTCGTGGGGACACCGGCCACGTCGGGGCACGCGTCGTCCACGTCGCCGATCGCGTCATGATCTCGATCGCTCGGGCAACCGTTCTGGTCCGGATCGGCCGACGGCATGCCTGGGATGTTGGGACAAGCGTCCTGCTGATCGATGATGGTGTCGCCGTCGAAGTCGCCTGGCGGTGGCTTCGGCGGATCGCGCTTGGCGATCTCGATCACCACCGGAGCCTGCTGCGGCTTGCTCCCAAGCGAGACCTCGAGGCCGAAGAACGCCACGTGAGCGTCCTCGGGCCTCAGCGCGTCTGCGCTCTGGAAGATGTGCGTGTATTGTACAAATGGTCCGATCGTCCAAGCGCTGCGCGCGATCCTGGCGTCGTAGCCGATGCGCGCATCGACGATCGGGCGGGCTTGCCCACCCGTCACCATCACGCCGCCGCCGCCGCTCACCCATGCGCCGAGGGCGTTGACGCGCAACGACCCCGTGCCACCCCAGCCCACTCCAAAGCTGCGCGGAGCGAAGCGAGCGTCTTCTGGAGCGTGCCCCTCCGCTAAGCTGAGCGCCGAGCCGCCAGCTTCAAGACCGAAGTGTGATCCGAGCGGGAGCTCCACTCCGACCCGAACACCGCCGCCCCAGCCAAGCTCCTGCATTTGCGGACCGCCGAGTGCGTGAGCGGCGCCCGCACCGAGGTGTAGGCGAGGCGCTTCGGCTTGGGCTTGTCGAGCCAAACCGAGCAGCACCATGGCACTGGCCACGAAGGTTTGTGAGGTTCTGAAGTGTCGCACAAACCCAAGGAACGGATCTCTTGGTGCTTCCTTGAGGAGAGTTTCACTCGCTCAGGTCGAGCTCGCGAGCGCTGGAAAGGTCATCTCCACCGTCGTCCCCTCGCCTTCGCGCGATTGGATACCGAGCTGACCCCCGACCTGCTCCACGATGCGTTTGGTCGTGGCAAGTCCGAGACCCGTTCCATACGCCTTGGTAGTGAACAGCGGCTCGACCGCGCGTTGCAGTGCAGCGGCGCTCATCCCGACTCCAGTGTCCCTGACGCTCACGACCACCGAGTCCCCCGCAACGAGCGCGGACAGTACGACGCTCCCCGAATCACCGACAGCGTCTCGTGCGTTCAAGAGAAGGTTGAGGAGCGCTTGTTCGAGCTGGCCCGGATCGATGTGAATCGAGGCACCTGGCGCGTGAAGCTCCGTCTCGAATTCGACGCTCGTCGGTACGAGGTGCTTGAAGTGCCGGGCGGCGACGAGCAGCGCACCCTCCACATCCACTCGCTCGGGAGCGCCGACGTGCCGCCCAGCGATCGTGAGCAGCTGGCGCACGAGTCGCTCACCAGATTTCACCGCCGTGAGCGCGGTCTCGAGATCAGCTTTGACCGCATCACTGGTCGAAGCGTCTCTCGCGAACGTGCACTCGGCGCGAATGACGAGCAGGATGTTGTTCAGATCGTGCGCGACGCCCCCGCCGAGCTGGCCGATCATTTCCATGCGCTTGGCGCGCTCGAGGCTCGACGCGAGGTGATTCCTCTCGGTCACGTCGGTGAGCGCCGCCGTCGAGCGGACGAACTTCCCGTCTGCATCGCGCTCCGCCTCCGCTGACAAGAGGACCTCGACGATCTCACCGTTCTTCGTGATGAACTGATACGGGACGTCCACGCACCGCCCGCTCTCATAGTAAGCCGGCAGGATGACGTCGCGTGCGTAGCGCGCCGATTGCGACGTGAGAAACTCCACAGATTTGCGGCCCAAGACCTCGTCGCGCGTGTAACCGAGGCGCTTCAACCAAGCTGCGCTCACGCTCACGAGTCGGCCTTCCGCATCGATGGAGTGCAGCATCGCGGGCGTCCTTTCATACAGCTCGCGATAGTGCTGCTCTGCCTGACGGTGCTCGTCGCTTGGCGACGGATCCCCAGATAGGTTCGATGTCATCAGACCCCCCGCAGGTGAGTCTAATCCCATTGTCGTCGCCTGTGCGATCGACGACAGTTGAGATGATCACCGGCTAGAGTCCGTATTTCGTTTTCACATAGAGTTCGAGCGCCGCCATATCACCTGCGCTCAACGCGCCCTTCACCGCCAGCAGCTCCGCGACGTCACCATCGAGGCGCAGTGAAGCAGCCGCTTGATCACCCGCCCCGATGCGGACGGTTGCTCCCACGTTGGAGATGTCCAAGCCGGAAGAAGCGCTCGTCACGATCGACGCGCCGTTGATACGGAGCTCCAGTTGTTTTCCCGTTCTGCGCATCGCGAACGACCGCGCGGTGCTGTCGTTGTATGGGTTCGTCGTGATGACGTAATCGCCGTTCGTCGTGGAGGTCGTGAACGCCACTCCGTTCGCGGGGCCTTTGCCTCCATTGATGCTCCCGAATATTCCGGCGAGCAGCAGCGGCCCAGGGAAATTGTTGCCGCCTGCCGTCTTGGAGAAGAAGACGCCCTCACCTCGCTCCGGGCCATCCGTGGTGACGTTGCCGTCGAAGCGCCCGACCACGACCACATAAAAGTCGCCCGTTCCCCACTGCAAGCTCACTGAGTCGGCGATCGTGAGCGCGTCGCCACCCACGAATTGTCCGGCGTGATCTTTGTTGAAATGCACCGCTGGCAATCCGTTGATCGAGGACGCCAACCATTGCGGTTGATGGGAGGCGGTCGCCTGCGACGCGTCATTCTTGTTGGCGGTGCGATCTGCCCAACCAGACACACTGCCGGAGCTCTGCGTGATGCCTTTGTTCGCGTCCAGCCAAAGCGCAAGACCCGAGACGGACCCAGGGTCGAAGGAGGAGGCGTCGTTGCCCGAGGATGAGTCTTTCGAACCTCCCTCACCTATGTTGCCACCATCCGTCCCGTTGCTGGTGTCACCACCCTGGGCGGCGTCCGGATTGTCGACCCCTATACTCACATCCGAGCCGCCACATCCGATCGCGAAACCACCAATGACGAGGCCAAAGGAGCGTATGTGTAAGTTCATACTATTGTGTGGCCGCACCCACCAACACTCGTGATCCAATCAGTCATGGCGTCGCACATGCGCCCTGAACGCGAGGCGCTAGAGGTGAGTTAGGGTACTGCTGGAGGAATGTCTTTGCGAGAGTCTTCGCCTCCGCTTGCCGCCTGGCCCCGCAGAGCGCAACGACTCGCGCGGCGATGCGCTCCTGAGTGAGGGCGCCGGCGGGAAAGGCGCGCTCGTGCTCGTCCAGCTTGGACAGCGCGCTCGTGAAGTCTCCTCGTTGAATCGCGGTTTGTGCGTCGGTGATCAGGCGAGTCTCGGCTTCGATATCCGATGCGGGCGCGACCACGACTTGCGACTTTGCCGAGTGGATCGTCGTAGGCGCTGGGTTTGGCTTGTCGACACTCATTGCCAATTGAACGTCAGTCGTCGGCGCCGCCGCTACGATGGGGACCGGTATAGGGTGCGTTGTATCCATGAGAGGTGTCGTTGTTGACACGATGCGCGGCGCGGGCTGAGTGGTGGGCGCCCGCAGAACGAACCACGTCGCGACTGCACCCACAGCAAGGAACGGCGCCAGCACCTTGACCACCGACCAACTACTCGACCAACTACTCGACCAACTACTCAGACCTATTTTCGTGGTCGCGGCGCCAGCCAACGCGGTGGCCGCGAGCTCCGCGGCGACCTTGCGCCTCACTCTCTCGCGATCAAGGACGGAGGGATCGTGCGCGTCTCGGGCTCTGTCGACGAGCTCTCGTGCAATCGGATCCATCACAACTTCTCCTTTGCACGAAAGCGCGCCGACGCGCTCTCGAATGCGGATCTCGCAGCGCGCAACCGGGCATGCGCCGTGTTGACGTTGAGTCCGAGCGCTGTCGCCACATCTGCCACACTCAACTGTTCGAGCTCCACCAGCACGAAGACCTCACGCTTCTCTTCGTCTAACTCATCGAGCAGTCCCTCGAGCACTCGCGCGGCTTCGCGCTTGGCTAGCAGATCCAAAGGAGTGGGCTCTGGCTCCTCCGGCTCCGCCGCGACCGCGATGGCCTTCGCTGTTCGGCGCGCCTGTGATCGCCGATGATCGCGAACCACTCGCACAAGGATTCCATAGAGCCACGTGTGGAGGCTGGATCTGCCTTCGAATTGGCTCAGCTTCCTATGCACCACGAGGAACACGTCCTGGACGACGTCATCGACCGAAGCCTCGGGGACTCCTAGGCGCCGCGCGTTTCGCCAAACGAAGTTGAAGTGCTCGTCATAAATGGCCTCATAGCTGGCCACCTCCACGGGCATTTCTTGGCTTGGCGCGAGACTGGCTTGGAGCATCCGTGTGAGGTGAGTGGCCAGCACGTGGCACTCTCGTGTTCAAAAGCGTAGCTCGATCCCTACAGAAGCGCGCCCCGAAGCGGCGCCGACTTGAAAGACAGGTCCTACGTTTTCCAATACGAAGCGCGGATGGCTGAGAGGGAGCGCCCCATCGAAGCGCGTCGCGAGCCACACCAGCGAGGTGAGCTTCAAGTCGAAGAACAAGGAGGCAGTGGGGGCTGCCCAGCTCGCCCATCCGGTTCGTGTTTGCGACACGCCAAACCCATCCCCCTGCATTCGTTGAATCTCCATACCTGCGCAGCCACCGACCTGAATTCTTTTGGTGTCGAGGACGGCGCTGCATCCTGAACCTCCAACGGCGAGAAGCCAGAATGTTCCTCCTACCAACGGCGTGAGATCATCGGATTCTCGAAACGAGTAGGCGACCAACTCGACCGTGAACCGACCAGCCCGCGCGCCAAACGCAACCCCCAAACCCAGCGGACTAACGACGTCGCGAGCGACGCCGAACCCAACCGCATACGACGCACGCAAAGAGAGTTGCAATTGAGAAGTCGCGGCCAGACCATGATGAGGGGCCGGTGAAACGGCGATTGGCGGAGGTGTAGGTATGGGAGTAGGTGGAGGCGGTAGCGGTGGTGGTGTGGGTCGCCGAGAGAGTGCTTCCGGATCGATCGTGAGTGCCAGGATCAACGCAGTAGCGCGCGCGACAGCGACGCAAGTCGGCCCGTCGAGTGTTCGTTCTCCCGAGGTCCCAGCTTGAGTCGTCGAGAGCACAACCTGCCAACTCGAGTCTTCACGATGCGTGACCCTCGCGCGTGCGAGCACGTGTTTGCCGGAAGCGCTCCCACCTAATCGCTTCTCAACGTCCGCGTGAACGTCGGCCTCTGATGGGCACTCTGCTGGTGCTTGCCACATGAGCTCGAGTGGAGAGTCGGAGGCGCTCGCGGTTGCGCTGACGCAAGTCATCGCTGCCAGCACGAGTCCCCAACGCATTTTTGGAGAATACACCAATGGACCTATGGGTCCCTCCACCAGCTTCATCAGTAGGTTGTGGGAACGGGCCCTGTTATCACTACTGCCGCAGGTCGCGATTTTGGGCCTCTTCGACGGCCATCCGTCCTCACGTACAGCAGTACGTTCCGGGCGGATGTCCGCCGAATAGACCCAAACTCGCTTACTGCCGCAGCAGTGTTTTGGCTGGACCCGGCTGTGGAATTCTCGGTCGCCGTGAAGCTGCGGCAGTAGTGTTATGGGTCCCCGACTTTTCGTGTCCGCTTCGAGATTGCCGATATGACTCATTGAGTTGTAGACGCCCCGCCCTGTCGTGCGCTAACCCTCGATCATGGCAAAACGCACCATCAACAAGAGCGACTATATTCGCTCATTTCCTCATGACACCTCACCCTTGGAGATCGTCCAAGCGGCGAAGGCCAAGGGCATTTCATTCACTGCGAACTATGTGTCCACCGTGAGGGGCGCGACCAAGAAGCGCGCGAAGAAATCCGGCGGTGGAAAAGTGGGTCGCCCGAAGGGTTCCAAGAACAAGAACAAGAACAAGAACAAGGTGTCTACCGCGGGGACTGCCGCCTCGTCCAACAGCGAGAGTACCTTCAAGAAGCTAGTGCTCGATCTAGGTACGACGCGGGCCAAGCACCTCCTAGATGAGGTCACCAAGGCGCTCGCCAAGATCGTCCGCTGAAAACTCCTAGTGCCTCGATTCTATTGAATCGACGGCACTAGGAAATTCGCGGGAGCGAATTTCTGGGTTTGGGCGAAGCCCAAGTAGACTAGTGTCTTTGCCACGTGGCGATGTCGTGGGGTTCGATCTCCACGACACCTGCGCTCGCATCGAACACTTGTGCGCCCGCTGGTGTGAAGCCAATACCCACCAGCGCAGCGCCCTCTTCTCGTTGGTAGTAGCGCTTCCATGAAGGCTCTCCGCCGTCCGAGTGTCGGCGGTACACGACTTTGTCCGTGACGAGCCAGGGTTGGCCCACCAAGTCGAGTGCGAGCGCTGACGGTGTGCCGAGCATGGGGCAGGGTTCGGCGATCGCGGCGTCGCGCTCGAGGCGAACGAGGACGTTCACGCCCGCGGCCCACGCCTCACGACCTGCGCCGCACACGACGAGATCGAGCGGTGAGAAATCCTTCACCTTCGGGATGGTCACTTGTCCGTTGAAGGCGAGGTGTACGGCGCGCGCGCTCTTGCCGTTCGAAGCAGCGCCCACCGCGGAGAAGCCGAATGGGCCTGAGGCGATCGAGCGGATCTCGCCGCGTATGGCGAGCTCGCTGGGAGCGCTCCATGTGACGCCGTCGCTCGTCTGCCAGAACTCTGGCACGTCGTCCGTGTCCTCGGTGCCTGCGGTGACGATGCCGAGCACGCGACCGTCACTGAAGACAGCCTGCACGTCGCCGACCTTTCCTGGGTTCGGGAGCGCCGCCGCCCAAAGCTTGCCGCCGCGAACGAGGATCAGATCCTTGGGACCGACGACCGCGAAGCCTCCGCCTGCGCCACGCGCCAACCATCGCGCGCGTGACATCGCGGGCTCCAGATCTGCGGGGACCGCGACGCGATGGGGTTGACCCTCCACGAAGTACACGAGCTTCGCTCCGAATTTCGCGAGCACTTTGCCGTCGGCTTGGAACACGAGAGAGCGGCCATCGAGCGGCGCTACGTCCACTCCGAACTGACTGCCGGTGCCCTGAATCTGTCGCGCAGGTCGCTCGACGACGCGACCTTGGGGTGTGAGGCCGGCGACGCCCTGCACCATCATCGTCGGTCGGAACGCGGTCGCTGCGCGGTTCTCTCCTGCGGCGCGCTCTTTCCAACGAGCCTCAGCGGCTTCGAGGAGCGGCAACAAATCGGCGGCGAAGGCGTCGACGGAACCATAGCGTCGGGTCTGCGGGAGCGTGGGGGCGATCGCCGCGTACAGCTGCGCGGCCTTCGATGTCGCCTTCTCGATGCCGCGGAGGCTCGCTGGAAGGAGCGCGCCGCAGGAGAGAACCGCGCGGCGACCGCGTTCCGTCCGACGATGATGGTGCAGGGCATCGCTGGCCTCACACCCCAAGGTCGCGTCGTCGAGCGACC
>JANYHY010000474.1 GCA_025362165.1 Myxococcales bacterium
AGTTTGCACGCAAGATGCCAGCGCCGATCGCGTAGTAGATCCGCGCCAGCGCGTGCGGCGCGTCACTTCTCTAACGCCCGCTCATGCCCGTTCCGGTTGCCGAATCTCCCGGCGCTCCGTCTCAGTTGGGGCGTGCCAACGGCACCTCCACCCAGCGTTGATGTCCGCCGAAGGCGGCATCAATTGGGGACTGGGCTCGCGCAGTGACCGTTGAGGCACAAGAAGCCTTGTTGCGCGCCGCAGCAGTCGCCTGCTGTGGTGCACTTCTCGAACTCTTGCGCGCAGCCGATCGGAGGCGGCACACACAGCTTGGCGACCGAGCCGTCGGCGAGGTTCACTTGGCGGCAGAACCCACCGCAGCACTCGTCTCCGCTCTCACAGGAGTTGCCGTTCTGCTTGCATGGGTCGAGCGCCCAGAAGCCGCGCATGTTGCCGGCCGCGAGCTCTTGATTGGGCAGATAGAACGCCGGGTGGCTCGAGTCCTTGCCGGGCGCGCCATTGATGTCGATCGCGGCGACCCAAAGCTTCTTGCGGCGCGTAGAGTCCTGACCGGCATCTGTGATGATGTTGCCGTATCGGCGTCGGCTCGTGAACAATACCCAATAGTAGCCGCCCACCGCGACGGGCAGGATCGTGGGCTCGTAATTGATGTGAACGTCCTCTGCGCCGTAGGGCAAATAGGGTGTATTGCCGGACATGCCATTGAGCGCGTCGAGCGTCGCCGCAGTCTTGGTCCCTAGGTCCACCGTGGACAGGTCGCCGAATTGAGAGCCGTCCGAGCGGTATTGATTGCTAGTCCCAATCTCATAGAGGACAGCTTTGGAGTCAGGCAGGAACGCAGGCCAGCCGATGTATTGCGGTGAGCCCGTGACGACATCCACGAGATTGGAGAACGTGTTGGTCCCATTCGCGAAGTCCATGACCCCAAGCGTGTGCCCGCCGTCTATCGCGTAGTGATTGAACGCCAATTTCGTCCCGTCCGGCGAGAACGCAGGCATGAGCGCCTTGAGGCTCCCGAGGCCCGGTGAAGTGATCGGAGCGCCGCTCTTCGTGTCGAAGAGCGCCGAGTCCTGATTGCCGCTCAATCCCGCCACGTTCGGCGGCCAGCTCCCCGGGAGCGTGCCGCACGAGAGCAGCTTGGAGCCGTCTGGGTAGATCGCCGCGAATGAGTATTGCGTCGTATTGGCCTGTGCCAGCGGTGCCGTGTTGTTGGTCAAATCGTAGGTCGCCGACGACACATAGTTGCTGTGCATCGCGGCGAGGACGTTGCCGTTAGCGCTGACGGAGTGACACACATTGCAGCCGCCGATGAGGACCTGCACCGCTTGACCGACCTTCATCTTCAAGATGGCGCCGGTGTTCCCGCCGAGCGGCGAGTTGTAAGAGTTATAATAGACAGTGCCCTTCAAGGACCCCTGCGCGATCGTCCAAGTCTCTTTGACCGGGCCCGTCACGGCGGTGCCCACGATCTTCGTCACGCTGACCGTGACTGGATCATTGGCGCCGGCGCTCGACGCGATCGTGGACCACGTCGCTGGCGGTAGATCAATCCTATTGGCAGTGCCTTTGAAGAAGCCGTCATAGGTGAGGTTCTTGGATTGAACGTGGACATAGAACGCATCGGGATCGGCGCCGGGGAATTGAAGGGTTGGCCCCGTGAGTCCGCGGGGGAATACCGTCTTGTCGTACGGATAGAGCCATTTGAAGCTGGGATCCGCGTTGCCGCCGTTCTTGAGCAGCGCTTGTATCTGCGCGCTGATGTTCCCCGGGTTCTCTGCCACTACTAGGTTGACCGTGACCAACGTGGTCCCGACCAGCGAGCCTTGCGTCGCGGTGATCAGGCTCGTGCCGCCGACAGCGCCGCTCGCCGTGAACAATCCAGTTGCGTCCACGACGCCGAGCGCGACGTTGTCCAGAGACCAATTGGCGTTACTGATTTGTAATCCATTGACGAACGCCGAGTACGCCTGGGTGACTGGCGCGCCATTGGAGGTCAGCACCACGTTCTGTGGCATCACGCTGAGCGTGGACTGCACGTCTCCGCCGCCCTCGCCGAATGGGTTGTTGTCGGGGACATCCGGCGGACCCGCGTCGGCACCAGGTGGGAAAGTGGTGGGTGCTTCGTCCGCGCCGCACGCACCGACTACGGCACCTGCCGAGACCGCAGCACCCAAAGCAAGCAACCAAGCTGACCTCATCCAGGACTCCTCTCGGCGCGCTGCGACAGCTCGCGGACCCTCAAAGATAGCATCGAGCGCGGCGACGGCGCATCGCGAAGGCGACGAGCGCTCCCACCAGCCAAATCGCGCCTCGCGAGCCTGATGTGCGCGTGGTGTCGCAGCCGCATCCTGCGTCGTTCGACGGTGTGGCGCTCGGAGAGCCTCCATCCATGGCTGCAGCGTCGCCGTTCGGTGGTGCAGCGTCTCCTCCGACGGGACCGCCATCGGTACCTGCGTCGCTGCCGGGAGGCTTGGTCGTGACGCAATCGCCGAGCGATACTTGCAGCGCGCCAAGATCGTAAGCGCCACTGCGAACGCGCGCGCAATAGTCGTCCGGGACATCGCTGCGCGACTTGCTCTTGCCAATGAGCATCGACAGATCTCCCTTCTTGCGGAGATCGCCCTTCAAGGGATCGACGAACCAATTGTCGAAGTCCGTATTTGCGAGTCCTGTCAGATTGAGCCCTAGCGTCATCGCGGCGCCGTCACGGGTGCGGATGTTCGAGCCGACGAGGTTGCCGTCGGCTTCGCCGCTCGTGCTCGAGAACCGGAAGTCGACTCCGTTCGTGCCGACGATTGTATTGTAGAGAATATGACTGTCTTTTGACTGGTTGAGATAGATGCCCACGTCAGAGCAATTGACGATCACGTTGTTGCGCATGACGCCGCCGGTCTGCTCTGGGATGCACGGCGTGTTCGCGTTGAACGCAGGCGCGCAGAACTGCGGAGCGGTGCCGCCGCCGCCGAAAGACAGCCCGATACGCGTGCCGCCGCTCGCGTCGTCTAGCGCGCAGATGACGAGGTTCCGCTCGTATAGGCCGTTCTTGCCGCCACCCTTGATGAACGACTGATAGCTGACGCCGTCGCCGCCGTTCTTGTGCGCGTCGTGGATGAAGTTGGCGCGCACTACCCAGTCGTCGACAGTGTCGATGTTCAACTTCGTGACGGGATTGGAGGTCGCGCGCGCGTGCGTGTCATAGACGACATTGCCCTCGACTAGGCCTTTGTGCGGCTGGACCCAGGTGTTGGCCAGGTTGTCTGCATTGACCTTTAATTGCGCGTTGAAGTCCACCAATCGATTGTTGCGTAATACGAAGCCAACGGCCGCGCCGGTGACGTGGAATGCGTGCTCGCAGTCCGTGTCGTTCGCGCAGACGCCGTGGACGTCCAGTCCCTCGAATCGCCAATAAGGCCCGGTGACGTGGAAGCCCTCCACCGCGTCGAACTCGACCTTCGCGCCGAGCGGCGTCGCGGCGTGGACGAAGATCTGCCCATTCACAGTCCCTGGCGCCGAGCACACTGGCGAAGAAGTGAAATGATAAGTGCCATTCGCCAAGACGATCTCGTCACCAGCCTGCGCCGTAGAGAGCGCCGTGGTGAGCGTGGGCACGTCCGTGACCGTCGTCGTCTTTGCGAACGCCACGCGGGGCAGGGCGGATAATAGCGATACAGCGAGGACGAGGCGAATCGAGCGCATCCCGCGAGCGTACCGGTTTTCAGCCTCGATTTGACGGAAGTCTCCTCACGCCATCAAGGCCAGAGTCGTTAGATGATCGGGCCCGAAAACGCGAGACGGATCAGGTACAGTCCCCCGCCATGGTGGGGAAATCCTTGTTGCATAGCCGCTTCGTCCGCTTCGTCACGATCATGTGTGGCATCAGTCTGCTCGTCGCTCTGACGTTCGGAGCTCGCGCGAACGCGGAGCCGCTCGATCCGAAGAACGTGCCGGAGCCGCTCAAGCCTTGGACCTCGTGGGCGCTGCACGACTCCGAGTCCGCGCTGTGTCCAACGTTGGAGGGGCAGAAGGATCAATCCCGCTGCGCGTGGCCATCACGGCTCGAGCTCTCCGTGGACGAACACGGCGGTCGCTTCACGCAGAAGTGGCACATCGATGCCGCCACGTGGGTCCCGCTGCCTGGTGACGAGAAGCGTTGGCCGCTCGACGTGAGAGCCGACGGCGCGCGCTCGGTCGTGGTCGCGCAGACGGCGGTGCCGAGCGTGCACCTCGAGCGCGGCGATCACGTCGTCGTGGGCTCGTTCGCGTGGGACTCGCCGCCAGAGTCTCTGCGTGTGCCGCCGGAGACGGGACTGCTCGTGCTCACGCTGCGCGGCGCATTGATCGCGGCTCCCGTGCGTGACGCTCAAGGGAGCGTGTTCTTGCAGAAGACGACGACCGCGGAGGAGGGGGAGAAGCTGGAGATCCTCGCGCACCGCAAGCTCACCGACGACATCCCGCTCACGCTCACGACGCACCTCGAGCTCGACGTCGCCGGCAAGAGTCGCGAAGTGCTGCTCGGCAAATCACTTCCCGCGGGTTTCGTCCCAATGTCGCTCGACTCGCAGCTGCCCGCGCGCCTCGAGCAAGACAATCGACTGCGCGTGCAAGTGCGACCAGGTCGATGGACGATCGATCTCGTCGCCCGTAGTGAAGGCGCGGTCACCTCGATCGCGCGCCCCGCAGCCGACGGACCGTGGCGCGAAGGCGAAGAGGTGTGGACGTTCGAAGCGAAGCCCGATCTTCGCCTCGTGGACGTTCATGGCCCGAGCTCGATCGATCCGGCACAAACCAGCCTCCCGGAAGCGTGGAAGAAATTCCCAGCCTATCCAATGAAGGTCGGCGACGCGCTCACGTTCGAGGAGCGACGCCGCGGCGACGCAGAGCCTCCGCCCAATCAATTGTCTCTCACGCGCCGCTTGTGGCTCGACTTCGACGGCGCGGGTTACACGATCTCGGACTCGCTCTCCGGCACACTCAACCGCGACTCTCGACTCGAGATGGATCCTCCCACCACGCTGGGTCGCGTCGCGATCGGCGGCAAGGATCAGTTCATCACGCGCATGAGCGAAGGCGGTCGCATGGGGGTCGAGGTGCGCCAAGGCAACCTCAGCGTCACCGCCGACAGCAGGCTCAACGGCGACGTCAACGACATCCCGGCGGTGGGCTGGAAGCAAGACTTTCATCAGGTGTCGGGCACGCTCTTCTTGCCTCCCGGCTGGCGCGTGTTTCACGCCTCGGGCGTCGATGAAGTGCCCTCCACGTGGGTGCGCGGTTGGTCGCTCTTGCAGATCTTCATCAGCCTGATCATCGCGCTCGCGATCGGGCGCTTGCACGGTTGGCGATGGGGCGCGATCGCGCTCGTGATGCTCATGCTCACGCTGCCGGAGGACGGCGCGCCGAAGTGGTCGTGGCTCTTCGTGCTCGCCGCAGAGGCGCTCGTGCGCGTGCTGCCAAAGGGCATCTTCCAAAGACTCGCGAGCGGGCTGCGCGCTGGGCTCGTCGTGATCGTAGCGCTCATCGCGATCCCGTTCCTCACCAAGCACGTGCGCCAAGGCATGTATCCCGTCTTGGCCTTCGAGGACCAAGAGCAGGTAGAGAGCGCCGCGTTCGAGCAAGACGCGGACATGAAAGAGGGCGGCAGCGGCACGCGCGCCAAGGGTGAAGAAGGTTCGATGGGCAACCCGACGAACACTGCGCCGATGACCCCAACCTTTCGCTCACAAGACGATGAAGACAAGAGCAAAGACATCCCGTTGAACGGCCCAGCGGGCGGGAGCGGAAGCGGTTGGGGTGGTCAGTACAAGGCGCCCGCGCAGTTCAACACCGAGACTTACGATCCGAACGCGGTCGTGCAGACTGGGCCTGGTTTGCCGACATGGACGTGGACGTCCATCCCGCTCACGTGGAGCGGTCCCGTCTCAGCGACCCAGCGCGTGCACTTTTGGCTGGTGCCGCCATCGGTCAACTTCGCGCTCGCGTTCGTTCGTCTGGTGCTCCTCGCGCTCGTGCTGCTGCGCATGATCCCGTGGACCGCGCGCTTCTGGCCGAAGGGCTGGGGACCTGTCATCGCTGCGGCGGTCTTCGCGCTCATCGCGCTCACTCCAAGCGTCGCGCGCGCGGACATCCCCGACCAGGCGACGCTCGACGAGCTCCGTAATCGGTTATTGGACAAACCTGATTGCCTGCCCAATTGCGCCTCTAGTGGTCAATTAGAAATAGACATCAAACAAGGAGTGCTGCAGGGGCGCCTCACGATCGACGCTGCGGCCTCTACGGCAGTGCCGCTGCCTGGGACGGCTGCGCAGTGGCTACCAGACGACGTCGCGCTCGACGGACAGCCCGCAAAATCGCTGCTGCGAACGGCGGACGGGACGCTATGGGTCGCGGTGTCTGCGGGTAGTCACCAGCTCTCATTTCAAGGGAAAATGCCGGATCGCGACTCGATGCAGCTCCCGCTGCAACAGAAGCCGCACCACGTGAAGGTCACCGCGAGCGGCTGGGAGATCGCAGGCGTGCACGAGGACGGCCTCGCGGACGACAACCTGCAGTTCACGCGCGTGGCGGGGACAGAAGCGGCGACGGCGTCGCTGCAGCCAGGCGCGCTCCCTCCGTTCGTGCACGTCGAGCGCACGATTTCGATTGGCCTCAATTGGCAAGTAGACACTCGCGTAGTTCGTTTGACGCCGACGGGGAGCGCCGTGGTGCTCGAGGTGCCGCTGCTCGCAGGTGAGTCGGTCACCACCGCGGACGTTCGCGTCTTGGGGGGTAAGGCGCAGGTCAACATGGCGCCCACCGCGACAGAAGTTAGTTGGCACTCCGTGCTCGCACAAAAGTCGCCGCTGGTGCTCACCGCTCCCAAGTCCACTGGATGGACCGAGGTGTGGCGTGTGGATGTGGGACCCATCTGGCACGGCGTGTTCACGGGCATCCCTGCCGTCCACACTCAAGCAGGGCAGACGATCCCCGAGTGGCATCCGTGGCCTGGCGAGACGACGACCGTGGAGCTCAGTCGGCCCGACGGTGTTCCTGGCCAATCGTTGACGATCGACTCTTCCGACCTGTGCGTCACGCCAGGCCTGCGCGCGACCGACGTCACGCTCACGCTATCGGTGCGATCCAGCCGCGGCGCCACTCACGTCGTCACCCTGCCGGACGGCGCGCAGCTCGAGTCGATCACGGTGAACGGCGCGTCTCAGCCCGTTCGACAAGACGGTGGCAAGGTCACGATCGCGATCGTCCCAGGCGCGCAGACGGTCGTGCTCACGTGGCGCCAGACTCCTGCGATCAATGTCGTGTATCGCACGCCGGAGGTAGACCTCGGCTCGCCCAGCGTCAACGGTACAGTCCGCGTGTTGCCAGGCTCGCGTTGGGTGCTCTTCGTGTTGGGACCGCGCGTGGGACCCGCCGTGCTCTTTTGGAGTTCGCTCATCGTTCTGTTGTTCGTCGCGGCTTCGCTCGGTCGCATCCGCTCGACGCCTTTGCGCTGGTGGCACTGGACACTATTGGCCATTGGCCTATCCCAAGTACATATCGTATTAGGCGCGCTGTTCGCCGGTTGGCTCATCGCGTTGGGCTGGCGAAAGACGCGCGTGGAGTTGTCGCCGCTCTGGTTCAACTCGCGCCAGGCACTCCTCGCGCTGTGGACGCTCGTCGCGCTCATTCTCTTGGGTGTCGCGATTCATCAAGGCCTGCTCGGCACTCCAGAGATGCAGCTGCAGGGCAATCAGTCCACCGTCGAGAACCTGAAATGGTTCTCTGATCGATCGGACAACACTCTGCCCACGGCAATGGTGATTTCGGTGCCGACGTTGATCTATCGAATTGCCATGTTGGCTTGGGCGTTGTGGGTGGCGCTCGCGCTCTTGCGATGGCTCAAATGGGGTTGGTCTGCGTTCAGCGAAGGTGGTTTATGGAAGGCGTTCCCGCCTCCTCCTCCACGCCCGGTCTACCAGCAGTGGCAGCAACAACAGGTTCCCCCCCCGCCTCCTGAGCCACCTGCTGCAGTGGACCCTGGTCCAGCTGCGCCGCCAGTGGATCCCGGTCCAGGCACGCCCCCAGCCACCTGATCTGCTAGTCTCCAGACGTGCACGATCGTCGGCAGCATGAGCGTCGTCGGCTCTGGATCCCCATCAAGATCGAGGCGCAAGACGGTGGCAAACACGCAGGGGTCGTTCACGATGTGAGCGATCAGGGCGTGCTCGCAGTGACGGATGGGCAATTTGAAGTAGGTGCCACAGTCCACGTCACGTTTTACATGCCACCAGACGGTGTCCTCGGTCGGCGCGTCGCAGGCACGGTCGCACGTTCAGGAGTCAACACGAGCGACGCCGACGCGATATGGCGACATGCAATCGCCATTCATTTCGTCGAGGCCATCCCAGAGATTGAGGCGCTTGCGCGGTAGCTCACTGTTTGGTGAGCGAGTAGATCCCAGGCTCCGGAGAAGGCCCGGACGCCCATTGGCTCCCAAGGGTCGTGCCGTTGACGCAGTAGTTGTATTTGTTGTTGGTGACGATTTGATTGTTTCCGATCTTATGCGCATTTTGTGGGAGCGCGAGTTGCTCATCCGCGGTTGGCCCTGTTAGCTTCGTCGATCGTGCTGCGCAACGAGATCAACGTGAAGGGGTCCGTGCTCTGGGGTGTCATCAACGCGCTCGAGCGAGGCGTAGGTCCGGAGTGCCGTGACATCGTGCTCAAAGATCTCACCGGCGACCTGAGCGAGGGCGTGCAGACTCGCTCCATCATCGCGACGGGGTGGTACCCGATCGCGTGGCATCGAGAGCTGCTCGGAGCCGTGATGCGTCACGGCGGACCTGTGGGGCTGCGCGACACGGTCAAGCTCTCCACGCGCGAGAACGTGAGCACCATCCACCGAATCCTCGTGCGCATGATCTCTCCCGAGACGCTGCTCAAGCAAGGCACGCGGCTATTCTCGAGCTTCTTCGAGGCGCAGGCGCTCACCACTCAAGACAAGCCCGGCCACTCGAAGATCGAGTGGGTCGGCTGCCGCGGCTTCGACAAGAACGTTTGGCTCGCGCAGACGCAGAGCGTCGAAGAGCTCGTGGCGATGGCGGGCGCGAAGGTCAAGAGGCGCACCGTCCTCTCCGGCGGCACAGACCTCGACGACACCATGGTGCTCGAGCTGGTGTACTCCACATGAGCGATTAGGGGTTAGCGCGCGAGTGATGGCAGGACGCGGCGCAAGAAACCATTGGAGAGCATTCGCTCGGGATCGTATTTGGCTTTGAGCGCGATGACGCGCTCGATACCCCACGCGTAGGAACGCTCCATTGTCTCGCTGCTCGCGAAGACGTTCTTCACGAGGTGCACGCGACCGCCCATCTCTGCGCAGATCTCCGTGAGCTCTTCGTAGGCGGCTTCTTCTTCGGGGAAAGACGCGCGGAGCGGATCCTCGAAGGTGATCGTGATCGCATAACCCGATATCCCGTGATTGGACGACAACACGAAACCTTCATTGGCGTCGTCTGGCAGATAGAGCACGTCGATGAGCGGAGGGGTCAATCCGCGTCGCTCCAACATGTCCTCAGCGGCCTCGAGGAAGTCGCCGAGCTTCTGCTTGGTCTCGTCCGGGTCATTGGGCACTAGCGGGATGACGAAGGTCTGTTGGCGAATGCCCATCGGGAAGCCCAGCTTGCGCCCGGCCCGGCGAACGGCGTGGTTTCCCCCTTGAAAGAAGGTGAACCCGTCTATCGCGTCAATCGCGGTTCGCTCGTTCTTCAAATACCAATTGAGGATTATCCAATAACCGATCAGTCGTGGGATCTCGAAGAACGCCAGGACCTGGAGCGCCTGCTGCGCGAAAGATTTGGGCTGATGAAACGGTGAGGGATCCAGCTTGAACTTCGCGCCGTCCTCGTACCAGGAGTGCATGACGAAGCCCTGGCGCTTAGCGTTCATGTAGACGACTGACGAGATCGCCTCG
Source organism: Myxococcales bacterium (assembly GCA_025362165.1). Taxonomy (GTDB): domain Bacteria; phylum Myxococcota_A; class Polyangia; order Polyangiales; family Polyangiaceae; genus JANYHY01. Next base: position 9,941 of record JANYHY010000474.1, read on the forward strand.
GCGTCGTCGTGCTTGATTCGCCGCAGCGCCGCGAGCTCCGTGGGCGCCGAGTTGTCCTCGCGGAGCGTGGCGTGAACTTCTTCCACCTTGGTGACGAGCAGCCTCGCGAGATCGCGCAGCCCGGTGAATTTCGTGAACTTCGTCATGACGACGATGTCGTCGTGCGGCACGTGCAATAGCAAATACGTAATCTGGAGTACGACGCCGGTGAGCCCAAAGCCGCTAATCACTCCCTGGAACAACTCGGTATTGATCTCGCGCGAGCAAGTGACCACTTCGCCGTCCAGCGTCATCATCTCGAAGCTGTCGACGTGGTTGCCCTCTTTGCCGCACGTGGGTGAGAACCGCGAAAGGCAGTCGGCCGAGAGCGTGCCGCCCGCGGTGGCGAACTCGGTGCTGATCATCACGAAGGGTACGTGCTTGTGGCGCTTGGCTACGTCGAGGATGTCGCCCCACGCCGCGTTCGCGCCGACGGTGATTTTCCCGTTCACGACCGGGCCAATCTTCGCGAAGCCCTCGAGCTGAATGACCATGTCCTCGTTGAGGGCTTGGGTGTCGAACGCCATTTGCCCAGCGCGGAACGAGACGGTCCACCCGTTCTTGCGCGCCTCGGCGACGTGACGGCGCAGG
>JANYHY010000492.1 GCA_025362165.1 Myxococcales bacterium
CAAGTGCTGGCCGAAGCCAACGGCGCGCGGCTTGGTCAGCTGAGCAACGTCGAGCCCGACGAGTACCCAATCCCGCTCGTGCTTCGCCCCACGGTTTCTTCTGAAGCGAAGTCGCCCGAGACCAAGCCATCCCCAATGGCGGACTCGCCTGCTTTCTCACATGCAATCTGCACGGAAACTACGCGAGACATTTGGCCTGCGCCGACTCCGGTGGTGCAACAGAGGTCCCCATCGCTCGTGGCCAAGACGATCGCGTTCGACTTGACGTGTTTGCACACACGCCATGCGAACTCGAGCTCGACGAGCTCCTTGCTGGTCGGAGAGCGTTTGCTCGCGACCTTCGCGCGCGTCACTTCGCCCACGCATGTAGCGTCACGCGTTTGCGCGACGAGCCCGCCGCTCACGCGCTTGTACTGCAGCCCTTCGTGATCGCCTGTGAGCCAAGCACCGGTCGCGAGCACGCGGAGGTTCTTCTTCGCTCGGAGGATCTCGAGCGCGGCTGCAGAGAAGCTTGGAGCGATCACGCACTCGAGGAACGTCTCCGCGAGCAGCTTCGCGGTCCGATCGTCGACCTCCGCGTTCAACGCGACGATGCCGCCGAACGCGCTCGTCGGATCGGCCTCCCGCGCGCGCAGATACGCTGTCGCCAGATCCTTCGCCGTCGCGACGCCGCACGGGTTGGTGTGCTTGACGACCACGGCTGTCGGATTCTGGTGCTCTCTCACCGCATCAAGGGCAGCGTCTACATCTACGAGATTATTAAAGGAAAGCTCTTTGCCGCCCGCTCCGAGACTCTCGGCTTTTGCGAGAGATCCGGCGACGGCGTTTCGCTCGACATAGAAGGCTCCTGCTTGATGCGGGTTCTCTCCATAGCGGAGTCCGTACGCGCGCTCGAACGGCAGCGTCAGGTACTTGGAGAACGCGTCGCGCGAGCCGTCCGAGTTGCGCGACGAGAGGTACCCGCTGATTGCCGCGTCATACGCCGCCGTGTGCGCGAACGCTTTGGCCGCGAGCTCCGCGCGCGTGCTCGGCGCGATCTCGCCGTGGCCTTTCAGCTCTGAGAGCACCCGTTCGTAGTCCGCGGGGTCGCACACGACAGCGACGCGCGCGTGGTTCTTCGCCGCGGAGCGAACCATCGACGGTCCGCCGATGTCGATGTTCTCGACGATCTCCTCGTGCGTGCTCTTCGGGTCTGCGACTGTTCTTTCGAAAGGATAAAGGTTCACCACCACGAGCTCGATGCGCCGGCCGCCGAGCCGCTCGAGATCCGCCTGGTCGACGTCTCCACGCATCAAGATCCCCCCGTGGACCCGTGGATGCAGCGTCTTCACGCGTCCGCCCATCACCTCGGGGGACTGCGTGTACGCCTCGATCGTCTCGACCTTCACGCCCTCGGAGGCCAGGCTTTTGGCCGTTCCGCCGCTCGAGAGGATGGAGAACCCGAGGCTCTCGAGCTCTCTCGCGAACGCCAAAAGCCCTGTTTTGTCCGAGACCGAGAGGAGAGCAATGCGAGCCATGCCGCCCGAGTAGCCGCGCCCGCGAGAAGAATCAACCGTGCACAAAAGGCGAAGGGCGAGGAGCCGAAGCCTCTCGCCCTGCCGCCGTTATTCTCAAGCGAAGCTAATGAAAAGATAAATCTCGAACTATGGAGGGGCCGGGGTGCGAAGCCGGCGACTCCGATGCCTCAGATGTCCGCTGCCAAGTCGTCTTCTTCGTCGTCGATGTCGGGCTTGTCCTCGTCCTCGTCCTTGAGGATGGGCAAGCGGCGCTTGCCGACGGGACCTTCGTCCACGTAGTCGCGTAGCGCGCTGGAATCACGCAGCGCCTCGAGCTTGGCGAGGCCTTTGACCTCGACCTGGCGGATGCGCTCGCGCGTCAGGTTCATGATCGCGCCCACCTCTTCGAGCGTAGTGCCGCCGCGGTCCGCGACGTCGAGCGCGCAGGTCTCGTTCATCTCCCACACCTCGAGGTCCGGGAAGTTCAGCTTGATGGCGCCGGTGCGGGCAGACACATCCAAGTAGAGGTGGTGCTTGCACGAGACGAAGGGGCATGGCCGCTCGCCGCCTTGGCATTCTTCGCGGGCTTTTGGCTTCAAGACGTCGTCCACGTCCGGGTAGAGCATGCGGCCCATTTCGAGCTCGCGCTTGGTCATGCGCTTGACGCTGATCGTCCGCGCGCGGACGGCGCGCTTGCGACGACTGCGGCGCTGCTCGCGCGTGACGTGCTCCGACTCGCTCGGGGCGAGCGCGAGCGCTCCCTCGGTGCGGACCTCGGGCTCGTCATGACCCGGCATAGAAGTCTCGTCGCTTTCGCGACCAAACTCTCCCAACTGCGCCTCGTCTTTCGTGCTCATCCGAACCTCCCGTGAACCGCTCGTCTCACATGCCTACCCGTGCGTGCCTCTCGCTCCGGGTTTGCGCCGCGATCACCGCGGGCGCAGGCAACACCTCGCCACTCGCTCGTGCGTGCGTCCGATGGACCCACACACAGCTACATCCACTCCATCGCCGCCCCGTGGCGGTATCATTCAGTCCCGTTCGTACCCTCGCTACGTCGAGAGGTGCGAACATTCTTCTCAAAAGAGCGCGCGCCCGACCTCTCGTCGCGCTCGAATCTTGGACGGCTCGCTTCGTTCGCGAACCATCAGACAGCCTCTCGCTGGAGACGCGCCTGCATCGTGAGGCGGGACTCCACGTTGGTGAGCTTGCCCACCATCTCGGCCGCGAGCCCGCGTGCGTCCGCGAGCTCCTTCGTGACGAACTTGATCGAAGCATCGCCGCCCTTGCTGGGCTTGACCGCGCCAGCGAGCTGCGAAAAGACGCGCTCGAGGGCTCGCTCGAGCTCCTCGATGTCGCCGCGAACGAAGAGGAACTGCTGCTGGATCTCTTCAATCGTGAAGTGGACCATCAACCCACGAAGACGCTGGATTCGACGGATGATTGTCACCGGGTACATGCCCTGCGAGCCTCGGTGCTTGCCCTTCATGCCAACCCGTCGACTGACCGGGAGCAGGCCGAGCTGTACGTACTTGCGGAGCGTCGCTTCCGTGAAGCGAACCCCCCTCTTGCCGAGCAGCGAGACGATGCTCTCGGAGGTGAGACCCTCTTTGTGTTCGCGCTCGATGCGCGCGAGCTCGTCGTCGGAGAAGCCCTCGTTGCCGCTCATGTCGTCCCTCTCACTCCCTCCCGACCACTGAGGGCATTCCCGCGGCGCTCGTCGCCTCGGGGCTCGCGCGGTGGGAAACCCCACTCATCGCTAACGGTCGTGAATGTATTCTACTCAAAAGACCACCGTCAATCCATGCGTGAGTTTTATTTTGAGAAGATCGCGATGGAAGCGTTCCTGGGCGCCGTGGCGGACGCTATGACATTCAATGTCATATCTACGCGCGACGAAGGCGTCTCTCCACGGCTGTGGCCATCAGCGATTTTGACTTCGTCCCGTGGCCCTCTCGCTGCCCGTCAGCTTCGTCGCGTGCGGCTTTCGCGAGATGGAGTGGGATCTTGTATTCCATGGTGCGCGAGATGTCGGCGAGCCGCAACATTTCGAGGTCACCGGACCCGAACGGCGCGAGCGCACGAAGCGCTGCTTCGGCTGAAATGAAGCGCTTTTCGCGATCGTGCGCGAGCAGCATCTCGAGCGGTGCGACGAGGTCGCGCTTGATCACGCGAACGCGATTGATCGGCGTCATGACGCCGCGCTCGATCTGACGGAGCTCGCTCATACCCGACCGCGCCCCCCACGGTCTCTTTTTGGTCAACAGCTCGTACAAGACAACGCCCACGGCGAAAAGATCGGCGCGCGGGTCGAGGGCCTCTCCTCGCGCTTGCTCCGGCGCCATGTAGCCCAGCTTCCCACGCACGGTGAGCGGCGCAGAGAGGCGTTCGCGGCCGCTGACCAAGGCTATCCCGAAGTCCACCAGCTTCACCTCGCCCTCCTTTGAAACGAGAACGTTGTGCGGCGTGACGTCGCGGTGGACGAGCCCAGGGACCGCACGCTGCACCGCGGCGAGCGCCGAGAGGATCGCGCAGGCGCAGTGTACGGCGACGCGATCTGGCAGAAATCCGCGGTGAGCGCCAGGTGAGGACCTGAGGCAGAGCGTCCTCAAGTCCGCGCCTTCGATCAGCTCGAGAACGAGCGCTGGAGCGCCTCGCTCATCTTCGGTGACGTCCAGAAGCGAGACGACGTTGGCGTGGCGAAGTCGCGCAAGCAGCCTCGCCTCCTCGCGGAACTCGCGGATGGATCGCGTGCTCAGCTCGATCGCCAGCCGCTTGATGCACACCTCCCGATGCAGCTCGTGATCGAAGGCGCGCCACACATCCCCCATGCCGCCGCGGCCGATGCGCGCTCGAAGCTCATAGCGACCTTGATAGCGCTCTCGCATGATGGCTCATCGACCCCACGACGCCCGAGTTGTGTACAGTTCGGCACAGATGCGCACCACCGCCAAAACCGACCTCGATGCCCTACTAGATGGGCTCTCCAAGAACAAGTCGGCTTGGCTCGCCGTGGGCGTGCCTGAGCGCTTGGTGCTGCTCCGCGCTTGCATGAAGGGGATCGCGGAGGTCGCGGAGCGATGGGTGCTCGACGGTTGCGCCGTCAAGGGTTTGGACCCAGGCGGACCGAGCTCGGGAGAGGAGTGGTTCGGTGGGCCGGTGGTGACGATGAGGAACCTCCGACAGCTCGTCACCGCGCTCGAGAGCGAAGGGTCACCGATTCCGACTCGCCTCCGCAAACATCGCAGTGGCGCCATCATCGCCGACGTGCTTGCGTCTGGCGCCTACGAAGGCGCGCTTTTCGCGGGGCACCGCGCGGAGGTGTGGATCGAGCCTGGAAAGCCGCCGACGCAAGGGCGTGTGTATCGCGGACAAAAGCGCGGGACAGGCGCTGTCTGCGTGGTGTTGGGCGCTGGCAATGTGTCCTCCATCCCGTTCATGGATGCGCTGTACAAGCTCTTCGTCGAGGACGAGGTCGTGCTCGTGAAGGTCAACCCCGTGAACGAATATGTGGGCCCGCTCCTCGAGCGCGCGTTCGCGTCGTTGATCTCGGCAAAGGCCCTCGCGGTCGCGTATGGCGGCGCCGAGGAGGGAGCGTACCTGTGCGAACACGCGCTCTGCGACACGCTGCACGTCACGGGCTCTGATCGCACCTACGACGCCGTGGTGTGGGGCGCCGAACCCGGGGAGCGCGCGCGTCGCAAGAAGCAGAGCGACCGAAAGAACCCTCGACCGTTCACCGCAGAGCTCGGCTGCGTGACCCCTGTGCTCGTGGTGCCCGGTCCGTGGTCGAAGGCGGATCTTTCGTTTCAAGCGAAGCATGTCGCGGCGATGGTAGCGAACAACGGGAGCTTCAACTGCAACGCCGCGAAGGTCGTGGTGGTGGCCAAGGGTTGGGTGCAACGACAAGCTTTCTTGAGGGAGGTGGAGCAAGCGCTCGCCAAGACTCCGCCGCGCAGAGCCTATTATCCAGGCGCGCAGGACCGCTTTCGCGCGTTCCTCGAGCACTACCCGCAGGCTGATCCCGTAGGTCCAACGGGTGAGAACGTGGTGCCGTGGACCGTGCTGCCCGACGTGCCGCCGAAGCGCGGAGAGTACGCGCTCACGAACGAGGCCTTCTGCGGCGTGCTCGCGACGACTTCGCTCGAAGCGAACGACCCCGCCGAGTTCCTCACGCGCGCTGTGAGGTTCGCGAACGAGGATTGTTGGGGGACGCTCTCGTGCATGATGCTCGCGCACCCCTCGACGATGGAGGCGTTCGAGACCGAAATCGATCGCGCGATCACCGACCTTCGTTATGGGTGCATCGGCGTCAATGCATGGGCGGCGATGGGGTACGCGCTCGGGTCGACCACCGGCGTCATGCCGTCGATGGCGTATACGGTCAGGGTCATCGTGGGTGTTCTCCTCTGTCGTGCCCGCTCAGCCGAGCCACGCGCGCGCGTTGCGGAACATGCGCATCCACGGCGAAGCATCGCCCCAATTTTCCGG
>JANYHY010000521.1 GCA_025362165.1 Myxococcales bacterium
GATAAAAGCGCCGCACGCTCGCCGGTCTCGCCCGCAGACGGCAGGAAAAGAAGAAAGACCCGCAGCCCGCCACCAAGACAACAACTTCTCTCACCCCTTTTCGCCACCTGCGGCCGCAAGGACCGGCGAGCGCGCGGTGCTTTTTCTGGTGACCGCCGACCATGCTCCACGTGCCATCCGCGCTCAAACTCACGACTCGGACCAGGCCTTTAGTGTCGGCGGGCACCAGGAAAAGTACTGCGCGTCGCCGAGCCACAACCTCTCCACACCACAGGTGCCCCTCACAAAAACCAAGCCCACCCACCGGAGAGCTCAAGACTCACAGACCACGGCACCTCGTGCGGCGCGTTCCTACCGATCCCCGCGAGATCGAGCTTGCCCGCGCGCACGCGGAGCTCCGTCTCGGTGGGCGTCGCGACGGTGATGGTCGCCACCTTGAACGCGCGTGTCAGTGAGAGGTAAGCGATCTCCACGTCCCAACCTGCGAACACCGGACGATCGCTCGGGCTCACGATCGCGTACACACGCACGCCATAGGGCCCGATGCCGCCAGGGAAGTCGAGCCCGTCCACGAGACCGCTCGCGCGAAAAGCCAATCCCACGCCGAGCGTGCAGAGCGAGGGGATTGGCACGCGAAGCTCGGCGAACGAGACGAGCGACGCGCGTGTGTCGAGCGCGGACAACGCCATCGGTGAGATCCCTGCGTTGAGCTCCGCGGCTGGGCGGTTGATGCGACCCGCGAGGATTCCATCGAGGCGATAGGAGATCCCACCTCCGAGCTCGACGCCCATCGCGGCGGGCGCAGGAGCGTCGAGCGCCGTGTGCATCGCGAGACCCCAAGCGATTTGCGTCGCGAAGCCCTGCCCGAACTGATCGCGCTGACCTTCGAGCGTCGTCACGTCTGCCTGCGTCGTCGGCCACGCGGTGAGGAGCGGCCGCCACAGGCTCACGTCTGCATCTCCGAGGCGCGTCTTGCTGCCGGGCGTCGAGCAGGCCGCGTTCGCAGGATCGTCGGCCTTGAGCGCGGCGGTGCATGTTTCATTGGCGCAAAGCGCGCATGGCTCGAGCGGCGAGCCCAGCGCTGCGGCCGTCAACACGCCAGGTTGCGCGCCGCACGTGGGGCCGGAGTCGGCGACAGCGTCAGGTGGTTCGTACGCGTCGTTCGCGCTCACCGTGTCGAGAGCGTGTAGAGTACACGCGATGAGATCGTTCGCCGAGACCGCCGACATGCGGTGCCAAGAGACGCGGTCGGACGGAAGCGTCCACGTGGGCGTGGGATCAAGCAAAGATGCGACGCGCCATAGATCGCAATCCGCAGGCGCGCTGGTGGACGGCGCAGGTCCCACGTAGGCGTCCGCGCAGCTCGTCGGGTTCTTGTTCGTCTCGACTCCTCTGTTCCAAGCAACGCACGCGTCGCTCGCGCGCATCGCGTCCACGATCGCGCGAGGGCTTTCGGCGAGCGCGAGCGCGAACTCGATCTGAACGCGTGCGGTCGCCTCTTCGACGTATCTCAAGTTGTCGAGATCGAGGTAGCCGTCGCCTTGCGCCTTCCAGCAGCTCGGCAGCGCGCCCTCGGTCGCGTCCGTCGCTCCGCACCGGCTCGCGGAGAGCACGCGCGTCGCGCCGATCCCGTTGCGGTTCAAAAAATCGTGGCGCTGGAGGCGCTCGCGCGAGCCATCCAACGAGTGCTCGGTCCCCATGTGGCCGGCCGCGAACGCGTCCTGTACGAAGTGTACCGCGAACGCGTGCTCGAGCAGCGCCTCGGTCCTGCGCGCGTCACCCCACGCCGATCGGTAGCCACGCGCGCGTGCAGCGAGCTCGATCGATCTCACGTGGTGCGCCATGGCTTGCGCGAGCGCGTTGTTCAGATCACCCGCGACCGCGTTCGCGAGCAGCACACCGAGGCTCTGCGCTGCGTCTTGGAAGTGAGCCTTGCTCCCCGCAGCGCGCGTCACGTAGAGGTGGTCCACGAGCTGAAGGCGCATGTCGAGATCGCGCGTGAACCTGCGTCGCTCGTACGAGCCGGGGTCCGCTTGCTCGCTCGCATCGAGCAGCGCGTGCGTGGAATCCAAGTGCCGTACGAGCTTCTGCGTCTCGGCGCGCGGCGCGTCCGTGAGGAAGCGCTGCCATTCGATCGCCGCGGTCCCGACCACCATCGACGCGACGGTGTGACCCTCGAGAAAGGGTCGAGGCACGCGCTCGGTCATCAGCGCGATCAGCTCGTTGGATTGGAGCGAGTGATCGCCAGCGATTGCAGGCAGCGCGTTGTAGGGGATGCACGCGACGCTCGGCGCTCCGCCTACCCGATCATCGAGCGATACCGATCGCAGCGGGGTGTCCGTCTCGCACAGCGGCAACAGACCGTGCGCCACGTCCAGCTTGGCGGCATGCACCACTCGCATGATCTCTGCGCGCAGCGGCGCAGGTACGTCGTACTCGAGCGCTTTGCGCGTAATTTCTGCGTGCTCCGGCAAGTACCAAGCGTGCGCGCGCGAGGTCATGATCGTCACCGCGAGCGCGCAGAGCAGCGTAGCGATCCTGCGATTCATTGCTCCATCAAGCATAAGCCCCCGCCGCGCTGCGCTGCCAACTCCTGCGTGACCAAACGATGACCGCCGGCGCAGGCGGGCAGGAATAAATTCATCCCGTGGCCCACCCGATACTTGGAATCTACACGTATGCGGAGTTTGGTGCGTGCGCGCTCGCGTTCCTCCCGTTGATGGGTGCCGCGTACTATCTCCACCGCGAAGATCCGACGCAGCGCGTGCCGGGCCAGTGGATGCGCCGCTTTGGTCGCACGACCACGCGTCTGTCGCCGCTCTGGCGGTTCTCGGTCGAAGGCGTTGCGCCCGCGGACATTGGGCGTCGCGGTTACGTCGTCGTGTCCAACCACGAGTCGACGGCCGATCCTTTCTTGCTCTCGTTCTTGCCGTGGGACATGCGATGGATCGCCAAAGAGGAGCTCTTCAAGATCCCAGTCATCGGCAAGTTGATGAAGTACAGCGGCGACATCTCACTCAAGCGCGGCGACAAGGGCAGCATCGTGCACATGATGAGCGAGTGCCGCGCGACGCTCGAGGCCGGGATGAGCGTGATGATCTTCCCCGAAGGTACGCGCTCACCGGACGGCGGCCTCTTGCCCTTCAAGCTCGGCGCGTTCGAGCTCGCGCGCGCGGCGGGTGCGCCGATCCTCCCCATCGCCATCCGTGGCACTCGCTCCTGCCGCCCCAAGGGCTCCAAGTGGTTCGGCAAGGCCACCGCGATCGCGCGCGTCCTACCGCCGATCGAGACTCGGGGGACATCGTTGACCCCGCAAGCATTAGCCGAACGCGCCCGCAACCAAATCTCGGACGCGCTCGGCTACTCGCCATCAACCGCTCAGAAGGAACCGCTCTCGCTCTAGCGGCTAGCGCTTCTTCGCAGTCTTCTTCGCGGTCTTCTTCGCGGCCTTCTTGGCCACCTTCTTCGCCGGTTGCCAGAGGCCGAACACCGCGTTGCTCGGGTCCATCAGCACGGCGATCGAGCCCATCCCGACGTCCATGATCGGCGCGAGCACCTTACCGCCGCTCTTCTCGGCCTTGGCGACGGTCTTCTTGATGTCTGCCACTTCCACGTACGCGAGCCAAGCGTTCGGCGCGCCGGGCATCGGGTGCTTCTGCATCCCACCACCCACGCCCTTACCGACGTCGATCATCGCGTAGGGCATTCCAGGCATGTCGGCGATCTTCCAGTCGAACAGCGACTTGTAGAACTTCTTCGCCTTGCCGGTGTCGTCGGTGTTGAGCTCGATGTGACAGAAAGCATTTCCCATGTGTGTCGTCTCCTCGTTGTGAGGTGACGAGACTAGCGGTGTGAGTCCAGCTTGTGTAGGCCCGTTCAATTGGCGGGAAAGTAATCCGCGAGCGGAGTTGCCTGCGCGGCCTTGGCGAGCCTTGGGAGGCCCAAGCCATCCTCGATCGTCGCGAGGAGCGAGTAGTGGTCCGCCTTGACCCCGCTCGAGTAGCCGCCCGATTTTGCGAACTTCGAGAGCACGAAGATCGGGACCGGATCATCCGAGCCGCCGAGCCCACCCGAGGCGTCGTCCTCGTCCCACACGACCACGAGCAAGCCACCAGACGTGTACGCGGTCGACTTCAGGATCGCGTCCACTTGCGGTCCGATCCATTTGTCGCCGTTGGTGATGTTGGTCGCCGAAGCGGGGAAGGGGTCGTGCATGTCGTGCACGAGGTTCGGCGCGATCAGGCTGAAATCAGGCGCCATGTTCGGATCGAACTTCGTGAAGTCGACGATGCGTGCCGCACATCGCTGCGCGTCCGTGCGCACGTTGTCATAATAGAGGAAGGGCACGTGTCGCGCGGCGTAGGTCGCCGTGTCCTTGGTGCTGCATGGCGTCCCCATGTCCTCGGAGAACTGGGACCACGAGCGCTTCGCGGTGTCGATTTGATCGCCCAGGTGCGCGACGGCCTTGTTGCACGAGCAGCTTCCCAGCACGAGGTTGCACGTACCGATGTTGCAAGTGCCTTGGTTGGGGTCCGGCTTGCAGTCGCAAGCGATGCCTTGTGTGTCGCCGGAGGTCAACGCGATGTAGTTGCCGAGGCTCGGGTGAGCCACTCCGTGATAGTTCGCTCCGATCGCGTACTTTGCTTTCATCGAAGCAAAATACGGCGCGCCGCTGCCGTTCATCTGCT
>JANYHY010000577.1 GCA_025362165.1 Myxococcales bacterium
GACGATTTCGTGAAGTTCTAATCCAGGAAGGAAAGGAAAAAGAAAATGAAACTCCTCGCTCTCTCCCTGGTCATCGGCGCTTTTGCCACTGGCTGCGCTGTCGAACCGAACGATCGACTCATCGGCGCTGGCGCGTATGGCGACTCGCTCGCCGCTGGCGACAACACGCAACACCACTTCCAAGATCCCAACACTGGCGAGAACGGGATCAGCGACCCGAACCAAGTCCGCGTCGACACCACGAACGTCGGCTCGCCCGAGGTCGTCGCTAGGTTGCACTCTTGCTCCAAGGTCAGCTACGCCGAGCTCGGCAGCATCTTGAAGTCGCGCGGCATCGACACGGCGAACAAGACGAACTCGTCCGCCGGTGCGCTCTACACACAAGGCGCCGCGTCGCTCGGCGTCGCGAACTACCCCGGCCGCGTCGCCGAGGCTGTCATCGCCTCGACCGCTGCGCTCTCCAAGGAGTTCGACATCTTCGTCGCCGCTGCGATCGAGATCCAAGGCAAGCTCCAGAACGGCCTCACCATGACGGCGTGCCCGACGGTCAAGATCATCGACAACACCGGGTTCACCAAAGACGGGATAAGCTGCCTGATGGGCAAGCCCGCAAGCGACAACCACGTCGCTGTCGCCAACGACGCAGTCAGCGTCGCGCAGACAAAAGGCCTCACCCTGGCTCAGGGACAAACTATCGCCATCGCCTCGATTCTCGAGGCGGCTCACACCTGCGAATAAGGAGAAGTCATGGATCGCCGACTCAAAGAACTCCGCGGATCTGGCAGGCGTGACTTCTTGCGCTGGAGCGCAACGGTGGCGGCAGTGCTCGGACTCGAGCGCTCACGCTTCTTGAACGTCCTCTCGGACACGACGGGCTCGGCGATGGCCGACCAGGCAGCGTGCCCGACGACCAACCGCAGCGTCCACCTCGTCGCCGGTAACGGCGGCCTCGCGTGGTTCCAGCTGCTCTTCCCGCACACGGACGTCGCGCTGAACGGAAACGCGCAAGCTGCGTTTCATGCGCTCGGCAAGGCGAAGTCGGCGGTCGGCACGGACAAGCCGCTCGTGTATGCGCCCGAGTCTCCCTTCCAAACGCTCGGACCCAAGCGCCAGATCACGGCGTTCATGTCCGGCAACAACGAGACGCACACGTCAACGCCGCAGTCCGCTGCGACGATCGCGACGGGCACCGGGATGATCGCGGCGATTGCGGCCATCCAACAGGCGAACCCGACGCTCCTCCCCGTCATCGGCATCAACCCTGTCGTGTTCGGCACAGCGCCGGGCGCTCCTGGTGTCGCGACGGTCGCGAACTCTTCAGGACTCGTCGGACTGTTCAACAGCGCGGCCTCACGCACGCTGCTCCAGACACCCGCAGCAGCAGAGCTGAATGACGCTTATTACAAGGCGTTCCTGAGCCTCAACGCTGCGAGCGGTCGTAAGACGATGGACTCCCCAGACACGACCGCGCGCGTCGCGGCGGATCTGCTCGGACGCAACCTCTCGGCGCAGCTTCAGCCCACGCCCGCGGACGACGCGCGCTACGGCATCAGCGGCGCACCTACCAACGTGGTCGAGATCGGTCGCGCGCTCTGCATCGCGGTTCGTGCGTTCAAGCTCGGTCTCACGAGCTCGCTCGTCATCCCCGCGATGCGCGACGATCCGCACGGCGCGTTCAACAACATGACGCAGCTCCAGTCGAACGTGGTTGCGCTCGGCAAGATCTTCGACGCGTTCATGGCCGACTGCGCAGCGACGCCCGATCCGTCGGGCTGCGGCAAGTCGCTCGCGGATGGGATCGTCATGACGATCCACGGCGACACTCCGAAGGACCCCACCAACCGCAACGGCTGGCCGGATGGCACCCCGCAGAACTCCAACTGGATCTACGTCTACGGTGGCGGGTACTTGAAGACCGGTTGGTTCGGCGGCATCAGCGCCGGACGCGCAGTCACCGGCTACAACCCCGCGGACGGAAGTGCAGTGCCTGGTCAAGCGAGCGCGGTGACGGCCCAAGCCTCGGCGGCGGCTGCGGCCTACGCGGTGGCGAAGGGCGATCTCCGACGCGTGCAGGACTTCTACCGAGGCGGATCGATCGCTGGCATCACCAACGCCGTACAAGTCTGACTTGATTGGGGTCGAAGCCCCAGACTCCAGGTTATGCGGTTTAGGCCCCTGACTCCGGTCGGCGCACGAAGACCCGTAATCTGCAGTCTGGGGCTTTGACCATTTGGGCTGACCACTTGCTGTCATCCTGACGTCGCGCAGCGGCTGAAGGACCCAACTATGAACCGCACGTTGCACATAGGGTCCTTCGGCCGCGGCGGCCTCAGGATGACAGCAAGTGGATGACAGCAAGTGGATGACAGCAAGTGGATGACAGCAAGTGGATGACAGCAAGTGGATGACAGCAAGTGGATGACAGCAAGTGGGCGGCCCAGGGGAGCGGGCCGGAGGGAGCACCAGCTGGCGGTTCCGGACAATGATTTAGCTTGGAGACGCGCCTAGAGCGTTTTCAGATAAGCCACTAGCGCCGCGCGGTCTGAGGAGGCCAAATCCAGCCCGTACGCGTGACCCATGATGGGTTTACCGAACGGCCCGACATAGTCTGGTTTGACGCGCGCGGGATCGAAGAGCTCCTCGAGCGTGCGCGCGCTGGAGTCGTGCAACAGCGGACCGCGATCGGCGACTCCCAACAAAGACGGGACACGATAGTTGCCAGTGTGCCGATCGGCTGAATTGCCAACTACGGGATCCGTCCCGATCACGCTCATGGCCACTGGCGCGCCGGAGTAGGAGGGCGGCGCGTGACAACTCGCACACGAGGCGGCGTAGAGCGCCTGTCCCCGCGTCTCCTCTGCCGTTTGCGTCTGCGGCGCGCGCGACAGCCCGTCTGCGAGTGACCACAAGTACATCGCGAGGCCGAGCGCGATCTCGCGCGGCGGGCGGATGGTCTGGCTGTTGGAGACGATGATGAGCGTCTCCAAGCGAATCGCCAGCGTGCTCACGTCTCTCTGCTTGACGCTTGCCGTGTGATGAAGAAACCCGAGCTCTCGAACGGGACGCAAATCCGGGATCCGCACCGGCTCGGCGGCGTCCATGGAAGAGACGTCCACGCGACCTGGCCCCCACGCGAGCAGCAACGCTTCGCGCGGATCCTGCCCGTTTGACGCGTCCGCCATCATCCTGCCGACATCCAGCTTGGAGCTCGCGACGCCGATCAACCCCGACTCGCTGCGATGACAAGTCGCGCACGTGAACGCGAGGTGCGTCCCCGCAGTGGTGCGCACGCGAACGAAGCCGCCCACTTGACCGTTCGCGCTCGTCGGCGCTCCATAATCGGAGAGCGAGCGACCACCCGCGAGATCCACTTCGGCGTACTGCGCGAGCTGAACCGGATAGCGATCGAACGCCATTCGACCCAAAGCGATCAGCGCCTGTGAGTCTCCGCGCGACGCGCTCGGATCGATCGTCATCGGCGCGGCGCTCGGAGAGAGAGGACCGGTCGCGCGCGAATGATCGTCTTTTGTGAGCGGCTCTGCGGCTGGGTTCCAAACCGGG
>JANYHY010000600.1 GCA_025362165.1 Myxococcales bacterium
GATCTTTCCATGTACTCGGGCGGTTGCCACCGACCGCATTCGCTGATGCTTGCCAGTTGGCCGATGGCTCGGTCCTGGTCGCCGGAGGTCGAACGTCGACAGCTCTTCGACGTACCTGCTACTCGGTCGATCCGACCAACGGAGCAGTGCGCGAGCTTGACGGAATGTCAGAGCCGCGCCTTGATCATAAATTGGTACTAACGGACCCAACCACAGTCATCGCCTTTGGCGGAAGTGATACTGACGTTCTTCATGCCAGTGGGGAAGTCGTGCACGCCGACGGGCACCTTGCCACTGAGGTCTTTGACGTTCGCGTCGGCAAGTGGCGCCCTGGTACTCTTGCGATCCCTAACCTCTCACACCCATTGATAGCAAGACTGCACGAGACGATCGTTGTCGCCGAGTCTCGCTGGTCAGCTGCCAAGACAAAAAGCGTTACGAGTGCGTGGTGCATTGATGCCAGCCAGATGCGCGTGACCCGATCCTGGACGCTAGCTGATACGCACTGTACGGGATTGGTCGCGACCACATCCGGGGTGCTGCTCTTCCGCGGCGAGGCAGGTCGGCCCTCGCTGTTGCTTGTCGACGAGACTAACTGGGTCCCATGTGGCGTCGAGCTGGAGTGGAAGCCATCCGCGGAGCTCCTGACCTATGACGATAGTGTGTTCGCCTTCGGCGGCGATCCATTGAACCCAAGTGCACAAGTCCTACGCTGGACAATTGCGCACGGATGGGAGAGCTACACGCACTTGGGCGCCGCGCGGGGAGGCGCTCTCACGGCCACCCCGGTCGGGGGTGCGGGGCAAGTCCTGATTGTCGGGGGCGCAGACGAAGCGGACGCGGAGATTGTTGACTTGGAGAGGCGCGCGACTGTCTTCGTTGGTCGCCCCTCGCAGCCCCGTTGGGCTCACTCCGCCGTGTCTGTTACAGGCGGGGTTCTGATCGTTGGTGGCCGCGATGCGGAAAATGTCGACCTCTTTGCGTGACTGGACTTCCATTGGACCATGACGCCGCGTCAACAAGACCATGACGTCACCCAACAAGACCATGACGTCGCCACCACCACCCATATCTCGCGGAAATTCGGCCCATCGCGTCGCTCTCACTCGGCGCCGACCGCAGCTGGCATAGCCACCCCGTAGCCGCGCCCCATCAAAACCCAGGCAAACAAGACCGATCGGCGGTCGCGTCTAGCCATCTCCTCGGCGACGTCATGGCCTCACGCGGTGACGTCATGGTCATCCGCCGCTCGCGTCATTCATCCCGCGCAACGCGCGATGAAGATCGCCGCCTCGCTCATAGCCGACGTGCCCCGACGATAGCGCCTCGACGCCCAAAACGCGCATCGATTGAGCACCGATCTGTCCGCGGAACCCTCGGCGAATCGAGTCGCACCAAGCGCAGCAGAGACGCTGACGGGAAAAAAGAGCGTCTTCGGAGCAACTCATTTCGGACGCGGTCGACAAGGTCATGTCCCCGGAAAATCCGGAAGACAAAACAAGGAGACGGACCATGCAAACGAATAATGCGATTGTTGTCAGTGACCGCGTGTTGGCAAGGACGCCCGCGCTAGCGTTGAAGCTCCTCAGCACACTCAGCTCGAACGCTGGTGCGCTCCTCGCGCTTCAGAGTGTGGGCTTCAAAGATGCGGACTTCGAGCAAGGTTGGGCGCTCATTCGGAGCGTCCCGCCCGTAGCCAAGGTGGTCGCCCAGCCAACCACCTACTTGGATTCGGTGCGCGAGCTCGAGACCTGGCACGGTCCGAACTTCACCATTGCGCGCGCTGCGCTCACTCACTTGCATCCCACCCTCGCGGACTTCGTCTTCAACGGCGTCGTCGAAGGACACGGGATCGACGCAGCGGTCGCTGTCGACAAGTTCCTCTCGAACCTCGATGAGCTCGAGAATGGAGCCAAGCGTAAGCACAGGCGCAAGTCCGATCACGCAGCTCTCGAGACACTCGCTACGCGCGGCATCACCAAGCAGGTCCGCGCGCATCTGGGGTCTCTCGTCGTCATCGTCGAGGCCGCGCCGCCCACGCATGTCGTCGAGGCGACTCCTCCTACCGCACGTCGCGATGCGCTCCTGAAGTTGCACGCGTGGGTCACCGATTGGCACGACTGCGCGCGCGCCGTCATCACGCGACGCGACTTGCTCATCCGCCTCGGCATCGGCAAACGTCGCTCGCACAAGCAAGCGACGACGCCGACGCCGCCTGTCGCAGCGACCCCTGCGCAACCAGTCGTGCAAGAAGCACCAGCTCTTGCGAAGACCGAACCCGTCAACCCGATCACGCGCGTGCAAAACGGCGCGACGTGATCCCAACCCACCCCAGTGGCCCAAACGGGCGAACGAGGACTTCTCTCGATCGCCCGTTGGTCATTCGTCGTCCAGCGCGAGCGCCGCGATCGAAGCTGCGCTGCGGGTGCTCGTGAGCTGCAGCGTGACCAACGCGAGCGCGGCGACGCCCAAGCCCACCGAGACCTCTCTCAGCGTGAACGCGTCATCGTCCGTGACGAGTCCGCCGCGCGCGAGCGGCAGCAACGGGATGACGTAGAACGACGCATGCGTGAAGAACGACGCGAGCGACGAGCCTGTGCGCGTGCGAACGAACGCGAGCGCCGCACCGAGCGCCAAGAGCGAGCCCATCGCGCGAAAGTCGAAGCGCGACAGCACGAAGAACGCCGTGGTCGCCGCTGCTGCCAGACCCGCGTCGCGACCGCGCCTCAACGAGCCATAGACGAAGCCTCGAAAGAAGATCTCACCGCTCGCGGGCAACGCGACGCAAAACGCCAAGACCAGCACGACACGCGCGGCGATCGTGGGCGTCGCCGTGAGCGCGTTCAGCACCTCGACGCTCTTGTCGTCCGTGGGGAAGCGCGACGAGAAGAAGTCATCGACGCGAGCGAGCGCTGGATACAAACCCGCGCCGAGCGCGACGGCCGAGATCGCAGCAACCACGCCGACGCGACGAAGACCCATCACCGCGCGGAGCGAGGACTCCGGCTCGTGGACGCGAATCGCGACGAAGAGCACCGCGAAATGCGCGAGCGTGTAGCACGCGGTGATCGTGACGAGATCCCGATCGGACTCCGCGCGTATCGCCTGCGTGACCGCGAGCGCGAGCCCCATCGTCAACACGAGCGCCACCGTGTAGCCGGCGCCGAGCATGAACGCGAAGGGTCGGCGCTCGCCCATCGTCAGGCGCGCAGATGCGGAGTGACGCCACGCTTCTGCACTGTGTCGCGCGCGAGTTTGTCGTCCGTGTCTGGGAAATCGATCGTGTAGTGCAGGCCGCGGCTCTCGCGACGGAACGAGGCGCAGTCGATGATGAGCTGCGCCACAGTCGCGATGTTGCGAAGCTCGAGCAGGTCGCGCGTGATGAAGTAGGTCCAGTAGTACTCTTGGATCTCGTCTTGGAGCAGCGAGACGCGGCGCGCCGCGCGCTTGAGGCGCTTGTCCGAGCGAACGATGCCGACGTAGTTCCACATCAAGCGGCGGACCTCGTCCCAGTTGTGCGTGATGACGACTGCCTCGTCGCTCGTGCCTGCGCGGCCCGCGTCCCAATCCGGCACGCTCGGGTGAGGCTTCTTCTGATCCACAGACGTCGAGAGCGCCTGCGCCGCGCGATGCGCGAACACGAGCCCCTCGAGCAGCGAGTTCGACGCGAGCCGGTTCGCGCCGTGCAAGCCCGTCGACGCGCACTCACCGATCGCCCACAAACCAGGGATGCTCGTGCGTCCCTCGAGATCGGTCGTCACGCCGCCGCACATGTAGTGAGCCGCGGGCACCACCGGGATCGGTTGGGTCGTGATGTCGATGCCGAACTTCAAGCACTCGGAGTAGATCCCTGGGAACCGCTCACGCACGAACGCTGGTTTCTTGTCGGTGATGTCCAACCAGACGTGATCCGCGCCGGTCTTCTTCATCTCGTAGTCGATCGCGCGCGCTACGACGTCGCGCGGCGCGAGCTCCGCGCTCGGGTGGTGGTCGCGCATGAACGGGCGGTTCTGCGCGTCTCGCAGGATGGCTCCCTCCCCGCGCAGCGCCTCCGTGATGAGGAACGTCTTGGCCTGCGGGTGATAGAGGCACGTTGGGTGGAACTGGTAGAACTCCATGTTCGCGATCTCAGCGCCAGCGCGGTACGCCATCGCTACGCCGTCTCCTGTCGCGACGTCGGGGTTGGTCGTGTAGAGGTAGACCTTCCCCGCCCCGCCCGTCGCGAGGATCGTCGCGCGCGCGAGCACTGTCGTGATCTTGCCACCCGCTGTGTCGAGCACGTACGCGCCAGCGCAGACCTCGGGCCCGCCGTATTTTGCGAGGGTGATCAGGTCGATCGCCATGTGGTCTTCGAGGATGCGGACGCGAGGCTCGCGTTGCACCGCATCGAGGAGCGCGCGCTCGATCTCACGACCCGTCATGTCTCCGACGTGCACGACGCGGCGCGCGGAGTGTCCGCCTTCGAGGTGAAGATCGAGTTCGCCGCCGCCCGCGTGGCTCTTGTCGAAGCGCGCGCCGACGGCTTGAAGTAGCCCGATCCGCGCCGGCGCCTCCTTGACGCAGATCTCGACGACGCGCTCGTGACAGAGACCCGCGCCCGCGACGAGCGTGTCCTTGATGTGCGCCTCGAAGGTGTCTGCGGGGTCCAACACCGCAGCGACGCCGCCTTGCGCGTACTTCGTGTTGGACTCTTCCGCCGAGCGCTTGGTCACCACCAGCACGTCGCCGAACTTGGCCGCCTCCAACGCGAACGACAGCCCGGCGATGCCGCTGCCGAGGATCAGGAAGTCACACGTCGTGGCCATCGGTGGCTCATTTCTCTGAGCTGATCTCTTTGTCGAGAGTGTCGAGCTCCTGCTTGTAGTTGGTCTTTGTGATCTCTTTTTTGGCTTTGGTGTCGTCGTCCGTGTGCGTAGGCACCCACTCTGGATCGCTCTTGGCAGTGGGCGGGGGGGCGGCGTCTTCTTCCGCAGTCGCGGTGGGGGTCGTGCTGACGGTCGCGGCGACAGGAGCGGCGTCCGGGACTGCCTGTGTCTTCTTGGGGCAGCCGGTGCCGAAGAACAGTCCGAGCAGGACGATCGAGACGTGGAGCTTCATTTCACGCCCCCTTTGCCGTCGTGGCCCTTGTCGTCGTGGCCCTTGTCATCGTGACCCTTGTCCTTCTCGTCCTTCTCATCGTGGTTGGGAGCGATGACAGGAGCCTTCGCGTTGAGCGCCCTCAATCGATCGAACAAATGCTGGTCGGACTTGTCGAGCAGCGCGTCCACGCGCGCGACGATGCCCTTGTCGCCGTCTGTCTCGGCGAGGCTGCGGATGCGCCAGAGCCGCATGCTGTGGCGCCAGTGCCGCCGAATCACCTCGCGCTCCTCTTCATCGACGTGCTTGCCGTTCGCGTGGACGAGGTCTCGGATCTTCGCGGCCGTCTTGTCGACGTAGACTTTGCGGCGGGCGTGCTGGTCCGCGGTCTCATCGCTTGCGCCGGCGTCGCCCGTCGTTGCGGTCGTCGAAGCGTCAGCCGTGCTCGCGGTCGTGCCTGCGTCCCGCGCCGTGCTCGTGGATGCGCTGGGCGTCGCGCTGGGCGTCGCGCTTGGAGTCACCGTCGTCGCCGCTGTGTTCGCGCCGATTCCGGTGACCGGGTGCAGCGCGATCTGCGAAGACAGCGCCAATGACGGAGCGACGAGCGCTCCTGCGAAAAGAATGAGGCCGAGCCTGTCGGAAATCCGCATGCGGCGAACCATACCCCGATCGTCCCATGCTCGTACAACGCCCTCATGAGGGCTGACGCGTTGCATTGGGGCGTGCCAACGGCACCTCCGCTATGCCGAAGGCCGTTGATGTCCGCCAACGGCGGCAGCAATTGACACTTCGCGGCGCAGCCCTTATTGAGCCGATGCACTGAATCGCCATTCATAAGATCAGGGAGCTCACGGTGAAAATCCTCGTCCCCCTCAAGCGCGTCGCCGATCCCGACAACGCGAACAAGATCAAGATCACACCTCAAAAGGTCGACACGACGGGTCTTCAGTTCAAGCCGAATCCGTTCGACGAATACGCCGTCGAGACGGCGTTGCGCTTGACGGAGAACGCTGCGAGCAACAAGGTCCGCGCGGGTGAGGTCACGGTCGTCACCTTCGGACCGAAGGAAGCCGAGACGACGCTGCGCGCTGCGTTGGCGACCGGCGCAGACAAAGCGATCCGCGTGGACTCCACGGACGACGCGCTGGACGGAGATCTCGTCGCGCGCGCTCTGGCCGCGATCGTCCAACGCGACGCGCCGGATCTCGTGCTGCTCGGCAAACAAGAGGTCGAGGGCGACGCGAACCAAGTAGCGCAGCTCCTCGCCGAGTACCTGGGTTGGCCGCAGGCGACGTTCGCAGGCTCGATCAAGAGCGAGGGCGACAAGGCGCTCCTCGTGGGTCGTGAGATCGACGGCGGCACGATGAACGTCCGCGTCACATTGCCCGCGATAGTGTCGGTCGATCTCCGCATCGTCGCCCCGAAGAGCGTGCAGAGCATGCACACCAAGGAGGGCCACGCGTACTCGGATGGCGTTCGCTTCGCGGCGCTCGCAGCGATCATGGCGGCGAAGAAGAAGCCGCTGACCGAGCTCAAGCTGGCAGACCTCGTCAGCGACACCTCATTGAAGATCCAGTACACGACCTTCGAAGCGCCCGCGGGCCGCAAGGCGGGTGTGAAAGTGAAGACCGTCGAAGAGCTCGTTGGCAAGCTCAAGACCGAAGCCAAGGTTCTCTGAAAGGAACGATCCGATGAACACTCTCGTCATCGCAGAGGTCGCGGACGGCAAGGTCCGCAAGAGCACGCACAGCGCGATCAGCTTCGCGAGGCAGGCGGGCGGCGCGTTCAGCGTCCTCGTCATCGGCCCCGGCAGCAAGCATGCGGCGGCTGAAATCACGGCGTTTGGTGCGACGAAGGTGTTGGTCGCAGAAGACGCGTCGCTCGTGCACGTCCTCGCAGAGCGCTTCGCTCCGACTGTGGCGGCGGTCGCGAAGGACTTCGACGTGGTCGTCACGACGGCGAGCTCTTTCGGAAAAGATCTCGCGCCGCGCGTCGCCGCGAAGCTCAGCGCCGGCTACGCCTCGGATGTCGCGTCCGTGAAGCTCGACGGCGACAAGCTCGCTTACAAGCGCCCGATGTTCGCCGGCAACGCGTACGGTTGGTGCTCCATCACGACGGCCAAACAGGTCGTCACCGTTCGTCAGAGCGAGTTCACCGCAGCAGAGCCGAGCGGCGGAGCTTCTCCGATCGAGAGCGTGACGCCAGCGCCGCTCGATGCCGCCGCCGCGCGCGTGGAGTTCGTGAGCCTCGAAGCGGCCAAAAGCGAGCGGCCAGACCTCGGCGAGGCTCGCGTCATCGTCTCCGGAGGCCGCGCGCTCAAGGAGAAGTTCGCAGAGGTCTTGGACCCGCTCGCTACTCTTCTCGGCGCAGCGGTCGGCGCGAGCCGCGCAGCGTGCGACGCGGGCTTCGCTCCGCCAGAGCTCCAAGTCGGACAGACCGGGCGCGTCGTCGCCCCGCAGCTCTATGTGGCGATCGGCATCTCCGGCGCCATCCAACACCTCGCCGGCATGAAGAGCAGCAAGACGATCGTCGCGATCAATAAAGACCCTGACGCGCCAATCTTCCAAGTCGCGGACTACGGCCTCGTCGCGGATCTCTTCGTCGCCGTCCCCGCGCTCGTAGAAGAGCTCAAGAAGGGCTAGTGCCTCGATTCTATTGAATCGACGGCACTAGGAAATTCGCGGGAGCGAATGCCCGGGTTTGGGCGAAGCCCAAGTAGACCGTCTAGTGCCGCGATTTG
>JANYHY010000614.1 GCA_025362165.1 Myxococcales bacterium
CGTCGCGGCAAGCAGGAGCGCACGGCCCGCAGCTCGTCGCGCTCGAGGCGCAATCGCGCGCGATTCAGGCCGATCTCAACACGGTGCGCAGTGAACGTGAGCGCATCACACGCCTCGTCGCGTCTGGATCGGCACCTCAAGCCGAGCTCGATCGCATCACGGACAAGAACAACCAAATCGACGCCCAACTCCAGGCCAACGCCGCACAACAAGACGCGCTGCGCATCGACTTGAGCGCGCGACAATCCGGCGCGAGCGAGACGGTCGACTCTCTCGCGGCGCGCTTCGCAGACACCGAAGTGCGCTCGCCGATCGATGGCGTGGTCCTCGCGCGCTTCGTCGAGCCTGGCGAGGTCGCCATGATCAACATGCCGCTCGTGAAGGTCGGCACCGCGGACAACCTCGTCCTCGAGTGCGCGATCGACGAAGCCGACATCGGGCGCGTTCATGTCGGCCAAGCGGTCGCGGTGTCGCTCTATGCGTTCGCGCCGACCGTCACCAAAGGCGAGGTCTTCGAGATCCTTCCCGACGCAGATCGCGCGAAGAAGTCCTTCCTCACGAAGGTGAAGCTGATTGATCCTCCGGCTGGATTACGCAGCGGCATGAGCGCCGAGGTCAACGTGATCATCCAAGAGCACCCGAACACGCTGCTCGCCCCGGCAGAGGCGATCGACTCGCGTGGTCGCTTGTCCGTCGTGTCGGACGGACGCATCGAGTGGCGCACGCCGAAGCTCGGTGTGAAAGACATGCTCCGCGTGGAGGTGAAGGACGGCCTCGCTGAGGGAGAGCAGGTCGTCGTCGGTGGCGGGGATGCGCTACGCGAAGGCGCGCGCGTGAAGGCGACCGTCAAACCGGCAGGCGAGACGACTCACTCCGGGTCGCGCGCCGGGTTGTCGCTTTGACGCCGCTGGCGACCATCAAGACGATCTCCTTCATCGCACTGCGGCAACTGTGGGAGCGAAAGCTGCTCAACGGCATCGCGGTCGGCGGCGTCACGCTCGGCGTGCTCGTGCTCATCGCGATGAACGGGATCATGCTTGGGTTCAGCGACAAGTTCACCTCCGCCATCCTCAAGATCAGCCCGCACGTCATCCTCTTCGACACCGAGCTTCGACCCGTGTCACCTCTCCTCGAGCGCTACATGCAGACGCCAGTCGCAGCGCAGATCGCGCACGAGAGCCCGACGGATCGCCAGGTGCGCATCAAGCGCCCGTACGAGATCGTGAACGCGCTGCGCCAAGTACCAGAGGTGGAGGCCGCCGCGCCCTCGCTCGCGGGGATGGTGCTGCTCGAGTTCGGCGGCAAGACGAAGTCGGTCGATCTCAGAGGGATCGAGGTCGCGGCGCAAGATCTGGTGACTCCGATTCACCAGTACGTGAAGTCCGGTCGGCTGCGCGATCTCGACACGAGCCACGACTCGATCGCGCTCGGCGCGGGGATCGCCCAAGACCTCGGGCTGAAGGTCGGAGACTCCGTGCGTGCCGCAGCTCCGGGCGGAAAGCCGCTGGATCTGCTGGTCGTCGCGATCTTCGAAGCGGAGGTCCCTCCCATCGACAAGACCCGCGGGTACACCACTCTGCGCACCGCGCAGACGCTCCTCGGACGCCCCGATGCGATCGGTCGCATCGAGATCCGTCTGTGGGATCCGGCGGACGCGATCCGCGTCAACGACTCGCTCGAGCGAATGTTCGGCTACGACGGCGAGAGCTGGAAGGAGACCAACGCGAACTTTCTCGCCATCTTCGCCATGCAAGACATGATCGTGGGCTTCGTGGTCGGCGCGATCCTGCTCGTCGGTGGGTTCGGCATCTTGGCGATTCAGATCATGATCGTGTTGCAGAAGCAGCGCGACATCGCGATCCTTCGGAGCGTCGGCCTGCGTCGCAGCGACATCTTGCGCATCTTCCTCATGCAGGGCGTGATCATCTCGCTGGTCGGGGGATTGCTCGGTGATGGTCTCGGCAAGGTCGCGATCTACTACCTCGGTCAACTGCCGGTGAAGGCGGAGGGCCTCGTGAAGACCGACACGTTCCTCGTGAAGGAGGATCCGGCGTTCTATGTGTATGGGATCGGCTTCGCGCTGCTCGTCGGAGTGATCGCCTCGCTCATCCCCGCGTATCGCGGCTCGCGCGTCGAGCCTGTGGAGGTGCTGCGTGGACAGATCGGATGACGTCCTCGTCGAGACACGCAACCTCACGCGCGCTCTCGGGGACGGCGCTGCGCAGCAGACGATCCTGCACGACATTTCCCTATCGTTCGATCGAGGGCAGTTCGTCGCGCTCACCGGCGCGAGCGGCAGCGGCAAGTCCACGCTGCTCTACCTGCTAGGCGCGCTCGATCGTCAGAGCGGCGGCGAGGTCTGGATCGAAGGAGTCGAGATGGGCGCGCTGGATGACGACGACCGCGCGGCGTTCAGGAACGAGCGCCTCGGCTTCGTGTTCCAGTTCCATTTCCTACTGCCTGAGTTCTCTGCGCTCGAGAACGTGATCATCCCCATGATGCGCCGCGGGAACTGGTCTCGCTCGGAGGCCGAGGATCGCGGCTATGAGGCGCTGCGCATGCTCGATTTGCACGAGCTGTACTTTCGCAAACCCGGTCAGCTCTCTGGCGGCCAGCAGCAGCGCGTGTCGATCGCGCGCGCGGTCGCGAACGAGCCGTCGCTCATCCTCGCGGACGAACCCACGGGCAACCTCGACTCCAAGAACGCCGAAGGAGTCTTCCAAGTCTTCGCGAACCTCGCGAGCGAAGGGAGGTGCACTGTGGTCATGGTCACGCACGACGCCGACTTCGCCCGGCGCGCGAACAGACAAGTCCGCCTCAAAGACGGCCGCGTCATCGAGGACTCCACGCAACACGGGCCTACCTCTGTCGGGCGTGCGTAGCCGCGTGGTCGATCCGCTGGTATGAGTCGGGGTCATGCGTTGGTTGGTCATGGGCGCTGGCGGCATCGGAGGCATCACGACGGCGCTGCTCCACGAGACCGGCCAAGACGTGGTCGCGTTCACGACCAACCCGGACATCGCGCGCGCGGTGAACGCCAACGGGTTTCAACTACGCGGCGACGGACCGCCGAGAGCCGTTCGCGGACGCCTCGTCACGGAGCTCCCCAACGAGCGCTTCGATGTCGTTGTGTTATGCACGCAACCCCCGCAAGTCGAAGCGGCGGCGCAGATGGCGAGGACCGCGCTCGCCGATGACGGCGTGATTGTGTGCCTCCAGAACGGCCTGTGCGAGTCCAGAGTGGCGGCGATCGTGGGCGCCGAGAGGACTGCAGGTGCGGTGGTCGCGTGGGGCGCCGCGATGCCCGAGCCCGGCGTCTACGATCGCACGGCGGCTGGCGGGTTTGCGCTTGGGTGGTTCAATCAGCAGAAGACTCGACCACTCGATGACGTCGCGCGCGCCTTCGAGGCGATCGGCCCGGTCGACACGACGCGCAACCTGCTCGGCAAGCGTTGGAGCAAGCTCGCGATCAACGCGGCGATCAGCTCGCTCGGCACGATAGGCGGCGACCGGCTAGGCGCGCTCACCTCGCACCGCTTCGTCCGTAGGCTCGGCCTCGAGATCATGACCGAGGCCGTTCATGTCGCGCGCGCCGAGGGCGTCTCGCTCGAGAAGGTGTCCGGCACGCTCGACCTCGACTGGATCGCCCTCACCGAAGAGGACCGCGTCTCCAGCGGCTCTCCTTCACTCGTCGCCAAGCACGGCCTGTTGCTCGCCGTCGGCTTTCGCTTTCGACGAATGCGCAGCTCGATGCTCGCCGCGATCGAGCGAGGCCGAACACCCGCCGTGGACTTCTTGAACGGCGAGATCTCCGATCGCGCAAAGCGGCATAAAATAGCCACTCCCGTGAACGATCGCATCCGAGCTTACGTCTGGGACATCGCACGGAAGAAGCGCGCGACCGGCCTCGACACGCTCCGCGAGCTGCACGACGAGACGCGCTCCTAGGAGTCCTAGAGGGAGATGCCCTCGTAGACTTCGTCGACGGAGAAAGCGACGGCTGGAGAGGTCAGCGCAACGGTCTCGCCCGACTGGAACTGTTGCTCGACCCATCCGCTCGTCGTCCGTACCACCGTGGTGATGCGACGCATCGTGTGCGACACGAAGAGCACCGCTTGGAGCGCGGGGATTTGTTTGTAGTGACTGAGCTTGTCTCCGCGATCGTAGTCCTCGGTGGACTTGCTCGTGACCTCGACCAGCAAGCTTGGGTTGGTGATCGCATTTGCGTCGAGCGACGCGAAGGTTGCTTCGCCACTCAACACGGACGCGTCCGGAAACGTGCTCAAGTCCGAGGCCTCCACGCGCACCTTCATATCCGAGGTTTGAATTCGGCACGTCTTGGACAGCACGCGGCTCAGGGAAACGATCACGGCTGCGCTCAGCTGCGCGTGAGCGAGAGTGCCGCCCGCCATCGCATAGATGACGCCGTCACAATACTCGAGCTTCACCGCGCTCAACTCTAGAGACCGCAGGTAGTCCGTGTAGTCGTAGTGGAGCCTCTTCACGTTGCTCATGCGCGAATCATAGCGCGAACGCATGTGATATCTCTCGGGTCGTGACCAAACAGATCGCGACGTGCATGCTCTGCGAGGCGGTCTGCGGGCTCGAGGTCACCATCGACGCAGACAAGCTCGTGCGCGTGGAGGGTGATCGCCTCGACCCTTTCAGTCGCGGCCACATCTGCCCGAAGGCCGCGGGCCTCGACGACGTACGCACGGATCCTGATCGCGTCATCTACCCACAGCGTCGCGACAAGCACGGAGCGTTCACGCGCGTCTCCTGGGACGACGCCATGCGCGAGGCGACGGACAAGCTCGGTGAGCTCGCGGACAGGCACGGGCGGCACGCGGTGGCGACCTACGTGGGCAACCCGCTCGCTCACTCTTACGGCGGGATCCTCGGCTCGATCTTGCTGCAGCAAGCGCTCCGCAGCTACTCGCGCTTCTCGGCCACGAGCGCCGACCAGCTCCCGCAGATGCTCGCCTCGCTCGAGATGCTCGGGCACCAAGTGCTCTTGCCGGTGCCGGATCTGGAGCGCACGCGCTTGCTCTTGATCATCGGCGGCAACCCGCTCGTGTCGAACGGCAGCATCATGACCGCGCCGAACATGAAGCGGCGCCTCGCCGAGATCCGCGCGCGCAAGGGTCGCGTCGTGGTCGTCGATCCGCGGCGAACGGAGACGGCGGAGGTGGCGGACGAGCACTTCGCCATTCGCCCAGGCGCAGACGCGTTCCTGTTGTTCGCGATGATCGACGCGATCTTCGAGGCTGGGCTGTGCAACCTGCGACTGCTGCGCGACACGACGAGCGGAGTGACCGAGCTGCGCGATCTCGCGCGACAGTTCCCCGCCGAGAGCGTCGCAGAGGTGACCGGCATCGCCGCGGCAGACATCCGCAGGCTCGCGCTCGAGGTCGCGCGTGCGAACGGGGCTGCTGTTTACCCGCGCGTCGGCGCATGCACGCAAGAGTTCGGCGGCCTCGTCGCGTGGCTCTCGATGGCGCTGTCGATCATCACGGGCAACCTCGATCGGCGCGGCGGCATGATGTTCACGACCCCCGCGGTGGATCTGGCGACTCTAGCCACCAGGATGAATCGGCGCGGGAGCTTCGCGCGCTTCAAGAGCCGCGTGCGCGCGCTACCGGAGTTTGGTGGAGAGCTGCCCATCGCGACGCTCGCTGAAGAGATCGAGACTCCCGGCGACGACCGCATCCGCGCGCTGCTCACGATGGCGGGCAACCCCGTGCTGAGCGCGCCGAACGGACGCGCAGTAGAGCGCGCGCTGGGCAAGCTGGACTTCATGGTCTCGATCGATCTCTACAAGAACGAGACGACGCGCTACGCGAACTTGATCCTCCCGCCGACGTTCGGCCTGGAGCGCGATCACTACGATCTGGTGCTGTACGCGTTCGCCGTGCACAACCACGCGAAGTACGCGAAGCCTGTATTTCAGCCTCGCGGTGAGACACGCGACGACTGGGACATCATGACGGATCTCGCGCTGCGCATCTCGTCGCGCGGCAAACTGTCGGCGTCCAAGCTCGCGACGCGCGCGACGTTGCGGACGCTCCGCGCGATGGGTTCGCGCGGCGTGTTGGATCTGTTGCTCCGCACCGGACCGCACCACACCTCGATCGCGGAGCTCGAGCGAGACCCGCACGGGCTCGATCTCGGACCGCTCGAGCCTGGGCGCCTACGCTCCGTCAAGATC
>JANYHY010000618.1 GCA_025362165.1 Myxococcales bacterium
ATGGTGAACGCGCCGTCGCGGCGGCTGTCCTCCTTCTTGTACATCTTGCCGACGAGCGTCGAGATGTTCGGCTTGAAGAAGCCGTTGCCGGCGATCAAGAACGCGAGCGCGATGTAGAACATCGGCAGCGGCTCGAACGCCATCAAGAAGTGACCGATCGCCATCAGCACGCCGCCCACGATGATCGACGCGCGCAGACCCAAGAAGCGATCCGCGATGAGGCCTCCGAGCAGCGGCGTCAGGTAGACGAGGCTCGTGTACCACTTGTACACGCTGGACGAATGCTCGGGCTGCCAGCCGTGGTGCTCGACGAGATACAAGACGAGCAGCGCGCGCATGCCGTAGTAGCTGAAGCGCTCCCACATCTCGGTGCCGAACAACACGTAGAGGCCTCGTGGGTGCTTGCCTGTCTCGACCGTGAAGACGGTGGCGATGACCGCGTACACCAAGAGGGCGAAAGAGATGGCGAGGACCATGGGTTCGGCAAAGAGGAGACCGAAAGCGCCTCGAGGTCAATGTAAGCTTGGAGCGCAGGCGCCGCTGAGCGCTGCTTGGCAATCGAGGGCGTTTACCGTCATAATGCGGGCGTGAGATTTTCGTGGAGTCGCTTGCTTTGGCTCTTGGCAGCACCGGCGGGGATGACGCTCGTCAGCGCCTGCGGGTTGGTCCTCGGCTTGGAGGATGGCATCTACGTGTCGCCGGACGGCGGAGGCGAAGACGTCACGCCGACTGGCGACAGCAGCGGAGACGCTGGCGCGGACACGAGTGACGCTCGCGAGCCACCGAAGGACGTCATCGACATCGAGGCGAACTTTGCGTCGTGTGACGGTGCGACGACCTTGGCGATTGACGCGGTGTATGTCTCGCCCACGGGCGCGGACAACAACGGCAACTGCGGTAAGGCGAGCGCGCCCTGCCAGACCATCGCCACCGCGCTCACGCTGGCCGCAAAGACGACCGGCAAGACCATCTACCTCGGTCATGGCGATCCGAACGCGCCGAACGCTGTCTACGACGAGCTCGTCACCATCAACCAGCAGGACCAGGACAAGCTCGTCATCCAAGGCGGCTTCGACGACTACCCTGACGCGGCGTGGGTCCAGAACTGCAATCAGCAGAAGGCGATCATCAAGAGCAGGAACAACGACTACACGGTGCTGCTCAGCGGGTACTCCGCGACCCTTCGCCTCGTCCACGTGGAGTCGCGCGACAACGCACCGGATGACGAGTCCGTCTACGCGGTCGTCGTGAACAATGGTGGCAAGCTCACGCTCGACAACACGCTGCTCGTCGCGCAGAACGGCGGCCGCGGCACAGATGGCGCTCAAGGCGGAATGGGGTCGGGTTGCAACAACGGCTCCGGCGGCAAGGTCGGAGCTGCGGGCGCGCCAGGGACCTTCAGCGCGAGCTCTTATTTGCCAACGACCGCTGGCACGGGCGATCAAGGCGGGGCGGGCCCTGGGCAGAGCGGCGCGATGGGCACATGCGACAACAACTGCGGGATGTGCGCGATCTTCTCCGTGTTTGGGCTAGATGGCGGTGTTGACGGCGGTCCCGACGGCGGTCCCCCCGACGGCGGTCCCCCCGACGGCGGCGGATGCCTGTTCACCAAGTTCAACTCCATGCGCTGCGGTCAACCTGGGGACTTGGGTTGCGGCGGAAGCGGCGGACTTGGAGGTGAGGGGGGCAAAGGGGGCGGCACGTCCATCGCGCTCTACGTCGACGGCACCACATCCAAGGTGACATTGATCAACGGCGTCTCATTGAACACCGCGAACGGGGGCAACGGCGGCAACGGCGGCGCTGGCGGCGCGGGCGCGCCCGGCATGACCGGCAATGACGGCATCCCGTTCATGTGCGACATCGGCTGCGGCGATGGAGGACTCTGCGATTTCATTTCCCTCGATGGCGGCGCGGGCGGCACTGGAGCAACCGGCGGCGTGGGGAACAACGGCGGTGGGGGCGCAGGCGGTCCTACCTATTTGTACGTCGCGCCGAACTTGATGCAGATCGACTCGACGCTCGCCGCGCCCAACTGGCTCACGATGAACTCGAAGCTCGGCGCGGGCGGCAGCGGCGGCAAGCCCAACGGCAACGCTGGCGAAGCCAAAGCGAGCCGCAAGATCCCATGAACTCCGTCAAGCCGGGCCAGATCATCGCGGGCAAGTACCGCGTCGAGCGTGTGCTCGGTCAAGGCGGTATGGGCGTCGTGCTGTTGGCGATGCACGACGCGCTCGAACAACGCGTCGCGATCAAGATCATGAATCCCGAGGCGGCGGTCGAGCAGGAGTGGGTCGCGCGATTCCAACGCGAAGCGCGCATGGCCGCGAAGATCAAGAGTGAGCACGTCGTGCGCGTGTTCGACGTTGGGCGCCTCGACAATGGCGCCCCGTTCATGGTGATGGAATACCTGGAGGGCCAAGACCTCCAAGACATCCTCGCGAAGAAGAAGCGCCTCTCGATCGAAGAGACCGCACGCTACGTGCTCCAGATCTCGGAGGCGCTCGCAGAAGCGCACGCGCTAGGCATCGTGCACCGCGATCTGAAGCCCGCGAACCTGTTCGTCGCCAAGCGCTCGGACGGCTCGCCCTGCGCCAAGATCCTCGACTTCGGGATCTCGAAGGTCTCGTCGTCCATCACCGGCGAGATGACGATGACGAGCACCTCCGCCATCGTAGGCTCTCCGCTTTACATGTCGCCCGAGCAGATGAAGGCTTCGAAGAACGTCGACCGGCGCGCTGACATCTGGTCGCTCGGCATCATCTTGCAAGAGCTCTCGACTGGCCTGCCGTCGTTCGTCGCCAATACGACCGCGGAGCTCTGCGCGCTCGTTCTAACCTCAGCGCCGACGCCCATCCGCGAGACCCTGCCGAACGCGCCCGCTCGCTTCGAAGCGCTCGTGCAGAAGTGCTTGCAGCGCGACCCAAAGGACCGATTCCAATCTGTTGGCGAACTTGCTCATGCTTTGGCAGAGTTCGTTCCGAACTCCGCGGAGGCGACCGAG
>JANYHY010000635.1 GCA_025362165.1 Myxococcales bacterium
GCCTCGCTCGCGCTCACCCCAAACGGGCCAGTTCAGGGCGTGTTGCTGCGCGTGCCCAAGACGGGCATGGGCTTGGGACAAGTCGTGCTGCAAGGTCTTCACGACCCCAAGCGACTCGCGGTTGACACGTCAAGCGTCGTCTTTTTGGAGCAAGATTTCGGCGGTCAGCATGGGGGTGTGCGCCGAGTGCCGAAGGTTGGCGTAAGCATGGTGACCTCATTGGCTGACACGAGCAACGAGCTGTTGATGGACATCACGCTGGACGCGACCACCGCTTGGGTCACCGCGTCCACTGGCTCGGGCGCCACGCAACACGGTCTCGTGCGGCGCATCACTCTGGACGGCTCCAAGAACGACGTCTGGGCCACCGGACCGAACCAGGTCTTCTACACGGCGATCCGCAATGACGCCGACGCGGTCTACTGGACCAGCGCATGGCCGACCTCGACGCCCGCGCCCAGCGGCACTCCGAGCGTGCAGAAGAAGTGCAAGTAGCCGTCGCTTCGGCGGACCAAGCGATTGCATCGGCTGACTCAGGAGTTACCTTCTCGCCAATGGACATCCGACGTTCTCAAGAGCGCGGCTACGCCGATCACGGCTGGCTGAAGAGCTTTCACACGTTTTCATTCGCGGACTATCACGACCCCGAGCACATGGGCTTCAGCGCCCTGCGCGTGATCAACGAAGATCGCGTCGCGCCAGGCCAGGGCTTCGGCACGCACGGTCACCAGAACATGGAGATCGTGAGCTACGTCCTCGAGGGCGCGCTCGAACACAAGGACAGCATGGGAACTGGTTCAGTCATCAAACCAGGCTACGTGCAGCGGATGAGCGCGGGAACCGGAGTGCGCCACAGCGAGTTCAACGCGAGCAAGACCGAGCTCGTGCATTTTTTGCAAATCTGGATCGTCCCCGACAAAGCGGGACACCCGCCTGGCTACGAAGAGAAGGCGTTCACCGACGAGGACAAACGCGGCAAGCTGCGCCTCGTCGCGTCGAGAGATGGCAGAGAGGGCTCCGTCACGATTCACCAAGACGCGAGCCTGTACGCGACGCTCCTCGAAGGCCAAGAGAGCGTCACGCACGAGGTGAACAAGAGCCGCTCGTCATGGGTGCACATCGCGCGCGGTAAGGTGGACGTGAACGGGCACGAGCTCGTCGCCGGAGACGCAGCCGCGTTCGACGAGAACAGCAAGATCACGATGTCTGCGAAGGGCAACGCGAGCGAGGTCCTCGTCTTTGATCTGCCGTGATATGCGTGGGCGATGCCGCTGCTCCGCGACGTCGCCACCGCGTTCAACGAGCAAGGCGTCGATCTAGCGGCGCTTGGCTTGGCCTGGGCGCGCGCGATGCCGTGCGTGACGATCGTGCCTGCTTTCGGCCTCAAAGCGCTCCCCCAATCTGCACGCGCGGTGCTGGCGCTCGCGCTCGCTGGGACGATCTTCCCTGCCCTCATCGGCGTGCCTTCGAGTCTGCCGCACGTGCCTTGGGCGCTCGCGCTCGCTGGTGAGGTGCTCGCGGGTTTGCCGATCGCCGTGGCTGCGGCGATTCCTCTCTGGGCGGCGACCATGGCGGGCGGGCTCGTCGACTCGCTGCGCGGCTCGCAGGCGGAGCTCACCGTGTCGGTCATCGAAGGCAAGACCTCGCCGATGGGCGTGCCCTTCTCCATCCTCGCGTCGTGCATCTTCCTGGGGACTGGTGGGCCTGCGCGCATCGCAGGAGCGCTCGCGACGCGACCGTTGACGGATCATCCGATCGCCGCGGCGGCCCATGATTTGGCTGGTGGTATCTCGATCGCCGTCTCGCTCGGCGGACCGCTGCTCGCGGCCGCGCTGGTTCTGGAGGTCGCGGGAGCGCTCATCGCGAAGGCGTCGAGCCCCGCGCAAGTACACGCGCTGCTCGCGCCGCTCAGGGCGCTGGCGTTGCTCGCCGTGATGGCTGTGGTCCTCGATCGCATCGTCGCAGCGATGGCGTTGGTGGTGAGAGCCGCACCCTAGATCACTCACGTTACGCGCTCTTCTTGACCAGCTCTTCGCTCACGTCCCAGAGTTTGCTCGCAGAGTCGTCACTGTGAGCTTCTTTGGACGGTGTCTTCTCTTTCGAGTCGCTGAAATACTTGCCAGTCACTCCATCGAGCTCTGGGCTGCTCGCGACATGGACCGTGGTCTTGGCGCCGTCTTCTTCGCTCGAAAGGAACAGCGCGCCGAGCTTCACCAAGAAACCGAACACGCCTTTGTTGTTGTGTCCGAACTGACTGGCGATGACTCCGGGGTGCAAACAATTGACTGTGATGTTCGTGTCGCTCAGGCGCTTGGCGAGCGCGCGTGTGAACAAGATGTTGGCGAGCTTGCTGCGACCGTAGACCTTCATTCCTGCATATCCGCGCTCGTTTTGAAGATCGGTGAAGTCCAGCACGTTGCGGTTGTGCGCGGCGGAGGCGACGTTGACGATGCGCGCTTTGGGAGCCTTCTTCAGCGCGGGCAACAAGAGATCGGTCAACAAGAAGTAGCCTAGGTGATTGGTGGCGAAGGTGCGCTCGAGGCCGTCAACAGTGACCGCACGATCCATGAAGATCGCGCCCGCGTTGTTGATGAGCACGTCGATGACCTCGTGCTTGGCCAGGATCTCGGCGGCGACCCTGCGGATGTCTTTTTGCGACGAGAGGTCAGCGATGAAGATCTCGGCTTTGCCTTTGGTGCCGAGCGCGCGCAGCTCTTCGATCACTTTCTCGCCGAGCGCCCGGTCACGCACGACCAGCGACAGATTCGCACCCATCTTGGCGATCGCGAGCGTGGTCGTTCGGCCGATGCCGCGACTCGCGCCAGTGATGACGACTTGCTTGTTCTCGAGGGTCCAGGACATGCGCCCTTCTACCATGAGGCTAGTTCAGCCAGGCGATCGTGACGCCGTCGCCGCCTTCACCGCTCTCTCCGGGACGAATGCGAGCGACGTACGGGCTCGACTCGAGCTCTTTGCGCAGAGCATCTCGCAGCGCGCCAGTGCCGTGTCCGTGGACCACGAACGTCACCGTGCGACCCAGCGTGACGCCGCGATCGAGGAAGCTCGTGACCATCGAGAGCGCATCATCAACACGCATGCCGCGCACGTCGCAGGTGTTGTCACTCGTCTGGATGGGGACCTCCAGGTGAGCGGACTTGAAGTCAGGCGTGCGCGCTCTTTTTGGCGGGGGATCCGTCTCCGTGCGGCGCAGCTCGTGGATGCTCACGGTCAGCTTCATCGCGCCAGCGGCGACGCGAACCTCGCCGCCCATGACGTCGAGCACCTCCGCGTCCGCGCGAAGTCGCGGGACGTAGACGCGCGTGCCGCGCTTCAGCTCGCTTGCATCCACGGCGCCTCGAGGCACCTCGGGACGCGCGACCAGCGACTCGAGCTCTCCTCCGATCGCCACTGTGCTCGCCACTCGATCGAGCGCCCGCGACGCGTCTCGCACGCTCTCTTCGTCTGGCCGCTTGGCTCGCAGCTTGGCTTGCGCGGCGCGGAGATCTTCGCGTGCGCGGCGCACGGATGCGAGGAGCGACTCCGCCTCCTTCGAGACCATCCGCTGCTCGCGCTCTCTCGCGCGCGCGAGCTCCTCCTCCAGAGTGCGTTTCAGGACTTCTGCTTCGCCGAGCCTGGTTTCAGCCGCCGTTCGCGCTAGTTCGAGCGCCGCGCGCTCGTCGTTCGCGCGACGCACGACCTGCTCGAAGGTCTTGTCCTCGTTCGACAGAAAGCGCTCGGCCCGCTCGAGGACGGTGCGCGGCATGCCGAAGCGACGCGCGACGGCGAGCGCGCTCGAACTCCCGGGCACGCCTACGGTGAGCGCGAAGTTCGGAGTCATGGTCGCGAGATCGAAGCCAACTGACGCATTGGTGAAGCGATCGTCACCGAGCGCGAGCGCCTTGAGACCCTCGTAGTGAGTCGTCGCCATGACGGCTCCGCCACGCGCGCACAACGAGTCGAGCACTCCCGCCGCGAGCGCCTCCCCCTCACGAGGATCCGTCCCTGTCGCGATCTCGTCGAGCAGCACGAGCGCGCCCGGTCGTGTCTCTTCGAGCACGTGTGTGAGGTTCTTCACGTGCGCGCTGAACGTAGACAGGTTCTTCGTGAGGCTCTGGTCGTCTCCCACGTCTGTCAGCACGACCTCAAAGTAGCCCGCGGTGCTCCCCTCTTTGCAAGGCACAGGCAACCCCGCGCGCACGAGCAACGCGGCGAGGCCCATCGCCTTCAGCGCGACCGTCTTGCCGCCCGCGTTCGGTCCCGACACGACGATCGTGCGACCGCTCTCGATCGCGAGATCGCTTGGAACGACCGTATTTTTAGGCAGATCGAGGATCAGCAACAAATGGCGAGCGCCGAATAAAAGGAGCCGCGGCGAGCGATCGAGGGTGGGCAGCGTGAGCTCGCAATCCCGCATGAGCTTCGCGGAGGCTGCCCGGATGTCTGCTCGCGCGAGCGCTTGCACGCACGCCACGATCGAAGACAGCACGTCTGCGAGCGAGGCGCTCAACCGTGCGAGGACGATCTGCTCCTCGCGCGCGACGTCTGCCTCCAGCATCTTGAGGCGATTGCCCATCCCGATGACAACTCTCGGCTCGACGAAGATCGTGCCTCCAGAGCCGCTCGTGGAGTGCACGATTCCGGGGAAGCGTTGGTGCGCGTCCGATCGAATCGGCAGCACGTACCGGCCCTCGCGCTCGGTGACGAAGCGATCTTGGACGATGTCGGAATATCGAGTGAGCAGCTCCTCGAGCCTGCGCATCATGCGTTCGCGCGCTGCGCGCCACTCGCCTCGAAGCTCCCTTAAACGCGGGCTCGCGTGATCTGCGAGCGACCCATCTGGATCGAAGCAGCGCGCGACCTCGTCCGCGACGGGATCCAGCGATGGATCCGTCGCGCAGCTGTCGAACAGGTTCGGATAGGTCGTCTTCTTGGCGACGAGGAATCGCCGCAGCGTGCGCGCGCCGATCAACATCTGCGAGATCGCACGCAGCTCGGGTCCGCTCAACACACCACCCGCGCGAAGTCGTTCGAGCGGCTCGGTGACGTCGCCTGTCGAAGGCACAGGCAACGGCGAGCCAACGTTCAACGCGTCATGCGCTTCACGCACTTCGTCTTGCCTGCGACGCGTCTCCTCGAAGGTGTCCGCGAAGTCGAGCGCGTGCGCCGCGAGCTTGCCGAGCTCACCCACACAGCGCTCAGCGAGCGCGTGGAGCACGCGATCCCACTCGAGATCAGCGCGCGTTTTGTCAGGGCAAGGTTCGGTACTCATGACGAGCCAGTGATTGTAGGTAAAACAAGAGAAGAGGCGAGTCGAACTCGCCGAGCGAAGCGTCCGAGTGTCCAAGCCATTGGCTTGCGCTTACGGCCGCCCTTACCTTCCGAAGCTCGGATGGCAGTGGGCGCGCACGCGCGACCTACGTGAGGCCTCGCGCGCTCTCTCCGCCGGGTCGCCCCGGGTTCAGTACCTTAGGACCGTTATATGGAAGAGTGCTTGTGGGGCCTGGACGGCCGGGCGCCTCGATCGGAGAGACCGGGCGCGCGGTGGACGATGCTAGCGCATGCGCCATCGACGGGCGGCGGTCTCGGCGGCTGACGCGACTTCGCTAGACCATACCAATAAGAAGCTTTCTCGCTCGCTGGCACGGGCACCTCCAATGGACGAGAGCCACTTGCCTCGATTTCTTGAATCGATGGCACTAGGAAATTCGCGGATGCGAAGTTCGGGTTTAGGCGAAGCCCAAGCAGCCGCGTAGCCTCGGCTCAAGTGAATCGAAGCGTTAGGCTGCTCTCGCATAGGTCGGTGGCCACTCGTTGGGTGGCCAAATGATATGGCGATTCAGGCAGTAAGTTCGCTTGAACTCGTCGGGCCGCATGGGGTCGTCGATTCCCGTCCAGCGAACGCGCAGAGCCCCG
>JANYHY010000696.1 GCA_025362165.1 Myxococcales bacterium
GCGCTTGATCCTGCGCTCGGAGGCGCGCTCAAAGGCTGGCTCGAGCAAGTCCCCGCGCCGCGCCGACCGACGGTAGACGAGGCCGCGCGTGTACGTGGTCAAAATCTGTTCGACGGCAAAGCAGAGTGCAAGAGCTGCCACTCGGGACCGAGCTACACCAACAACATGACGGTCGACGTGGGCACTGGAAAGCCGATGCAAGTGCCGCCGCTCGTCGGCGTGGGCGCGCGTCTCCCCGTGATGCACGACGGCTGCGCCAAGACGCTCACAGACCGCTTCACCAACTGCACCAACTCGCTCCACGGCAAGACCGAGGGACTCAGCGCGAACGAAGTGCACGATCTGGTGACGTACCTCGACTCTCTGTGAGTCAAACGCGGGACTCTCACTCATGAATCGCCGCGCGCTCGGGTGCGTCATCGCGCTCGTGATCTCGTACACCAGCGCAGACGCACGCGCGCAAGAGGACGAGACCGCGCCCTATACCTATCGCTTCGCAGACCAGCAGCTCTACGTCACGCATGGGAGCTTCGCAGGCGTGATCGAGCTCGGTTGCGAGCCACGATCCGCGTTGCTCTTACAAGGTCTCTTGTATGTCGCGTGCGGTGTGTCTGGAGTCGTGCAGATCGACGTGACCAGGCTCTCCGCACCGCGCATCGTTGGCGTCTCCCCAGTAACGGGCGCCGCGATGGAAGTGAAGCTGCGAGACAACCACATGTTCGTCTCGACGGCTGACGTGAACGCGCCAGAGGCGCTAGCTCCGCCGTCGCCGTTCACGCTCACGCTGTCTCCGCCGGCGCCACCACCGCCACCGCCGGTGCTGCCCAAACAACCGAGCCTCACCGCTCCGGAGCGAACGCCCGGCTTCGAGACTTATGTGGCTGCGACCGGCTTCTTCGGCAGCCAAAATGCGGCAGGCGTGGGCGGGCTGTACGGTTGGGCGCACGCGAACTACCGCTTCCAGTGGCCGATCGTGCTGCGCGCGGAGGCCACGCCACTTGGCTTCGCAGGTCCGAGGATCGACACGCTCGGTTCCTCGAAGAGCAGCGGCGGGTTGGCCTCAGTCGCCGCCGGGCAAGTGCTCCTGGGCCTGGACACTCGTTACTTCGAGCTCGCGATGGGTCCGGGAGGCGCGACCGTCAACGAGCCACCCACGCAAGACACCACTGTCCAATTCGGCGCGCCATCGCCTTTCGGCAGCTCCGCTCCTGCGTCAGCACCAAGAGCGACGACCTCACCGACCTTCGCGCAAGCGATTCGAGTGGGTGTGTACGATGGCTTGTCGTTCGAGTTCGAGACCGCGATCATCACTGCAGACTCGGTTCGTCTCGGCTTTGCTCAGGCGTCCTTCAAGATCCCGGTGACCCAAGCGGTCGCCATCGTGCTGCGCGGCGGGGGTGGCCACGTGGGGTTCGGCTACGCAGACTTCGCGGTGCGCGCGCGTGTGCGCGGAGACAACGGCAAAGGCACCGTGGCTCTATGGTTCTCAGGAGGCGTGGCGCATTTCGGTCTCGACCTCTGCACCACCAACCCCGATCCGCCATTCACCACCGCGTGCAATAGCTCCTCCATCACCGGCCCCTCACTCGGCCTCGGCTTGGAGTGGCGCCCCTACTGAGTCACTGGCACTTGACGGTCATCGTCTGCCCCTGCGCGTTGCAGGTAGTTCCCTTGATACCGCCCCAATTCAGGTTGCCGATACAAGGGCGCAGCGTGTAGGCAGACTGTGAGCATTGGCAGACGCCAGTGTCGATCGTGAGCTCCGCGCCTTGCCCACAGTTGCCAGTCGCGAACGTGTGACCGTTGCAAATCACGCTAGTAGACGCGCTGTTCTTGAGCGCTTGGCAGATGGTGTTGGCGCCCGCGCCCGCGCAAGTGATGCCGACATTGTCGTTCGTGCCGGAGACGACGATGCCGCCGAAGACGCCCGTGAGCTGCGTTTGAAACAGCTTCCAAGCGACGCACTGGGGATCATTGATCGACACATTCCCAGTTGGGAACACTTGTGAGTAGACGACTCCCGTCCCACATTTTCCACCAATGCAGTTGGGTGTTCCGCCGGAGCACTTGAGACCGCAGCCATTGCAGTTGTCGCGATCACTCTGAATATCCACACACGACTGCCCGCACTGCACGAGGCCTTTGGTGCATTGATTGACGCAATTGCCAGCCGAGCAAAGCAACCCAGCGCCGCAGACCTTGCCGCAAGCACCACAATTGGAGTTGTCCGATTGAATGACTGCGCAATAGGCGCTGCCCGCGTCTTGTGCCGGACATAGGATCTCGCCAGGACCGCAGTTGCCCCCGCACGTGCCATTGACACATACGAGGCCGTTGCCGCACACCTTGCCGCAAGCGCCGCAGTTGCCATTGTCTACTTGCGTGTTGGCGCAGAACGGCGGATTTCCAGCGCAGAACGTGACGCCTTGGCCGCACGTCTCCGAGCACGCGCCGTTGCTGCAGACCTTGCCCACGTCGCACTTGATGCCGCAGCCGCCGCAGTTGGCGCTGTCACTGGTAGTGGTGACGCAGCTCACCGCGCCGCCGTCGCCCAAACATAGTTTCTGATTGGCGGGACACTGCGCCGAGCAAACGCCAGCGGTGCAGACCTCTCCGGCGTTGCACGTCTTGCCGCAAGCGCCGCAGTTGGTCGGGCTCACGTTGGTGTCGACGCACGACTGACCGCATTGAGTGGATTTACCAGCACACGTGAGCGCGCAAGCACCATTGGTGCAAACCTCGCTCGGCTTGCACGCAGTCCCGCAAGCGCCGCAGTTCGCTGGATCCGTCGTGGAGTCCACGCACGTGGTGCCGCACAGGTTCTCATTGGCGGCGCAGCTTTTTGGGGTGGCGACGGTGTCACCACCACAGCTGATGATGGTAATCGCCGTTGCCGCGATGGCGGCTGCCGTAAGTTTCAGAGCGCGGTTCAATGCAGGGAACTTCATGGGATCACCCCTCAAAAAGAAAGCTCGTCTTCTATTGCCTCACCCAGTGACCAAGCCCGCAATAAGTGTGGTTCGCCGCGAGGCCATAGGTAGCCATCTGCGCTTTGGTGCAGGCGCAGATGTTCCCATAGTCATTGCCCATCGTGTCGTAGGTATAGGCAAAGTTGAAGGCCGAGTTGCCGCTCTTGCCATCGTTCGGATACCAGGAGCCCGAGACGCCCGTGTAGCAGTCATATTGCTGGAAGATGCAGGCGAAGCCGGTGACCTTCTGGCACACCTCTTTGGCTTCACAGCTGTAGTCGCCCTTCGTGCAATTGGCGCTGATGTTGGCGTGACCCTCGACGACGATCGACAGGCCAGTGCCACATTTTCCCGCGTTGCAATTGGGTGTTCCGCCAGTGCACTTGATGTTGCAGCCGTTGCAGTTGTCACGGTCACTTTGGAGATTGACGCATTGCTGGCCGCACTGCGTGAGTCCTTGCCCGCACTGATTGACGCATTTGCCAGCCGAGCACAGCAAGCCCGGGCCGCAGATGTTTCCGCAAGAGCCGCAGTTGGTGTTGTCAGATTGGATGACTGCACAATAGGGAGCGCCGCCGTCTTGAGGGCAGAGGATCTCGCCGGGACCGCAGTTGCCGCCGCACGCGCCGTTGACGCATACGAGCCCATTGCCGCACACCTTGCCGCAAGTGCCGCAGTTGCCGTTGTCTACCTGCGTGTTCGCACAATAAGGAGGTTTGCCCGCGCAGAGCGTCACGCCTTGGCCGCAGGTGTCGGAGCACGCGCCGTTGCTACAGACCTTTCCTGCATCACAAGTGATGCCGCAACCTCCGCAGTTGGCGGCGTCGCTGTTCGTGTTCACACAAGAGACCGCGCCGCCGTCTCCCAAGCAGAGCTTCTGTCCGGCGGGGCATTGCGCGGAGCACGCACCGGCTGTGCAGATCTCGCCAGGATTGCAGGTCTTGCCGCACGTGCCGCAGTTGGTCGGGCTCACGTTGACGTCCACGCACGACTGGCCGCATTGAGTGGATTTGCCAGAACACGTGAGCGCGCATGTTCCGGCGTTGCACACCTCACTCGCCTTGCACGCCGTCCCGCACGCGCCGCAGTTCGCAGGGTCCGTGGTCGAGTCGACGCACGAAGTGCCGCATAGGTTCTCGTTTGCGGCGCAGGTCTTAGCGGCAGTCACCGTGTCGCCGCCGCAATTGATGATGACGATCGCGAGCGCCGCTCCGGCGACGATGGTCGCCTTCGCGATCCAAGACGCCCCCAGCGAGCTCATTGACAGACACCGCCAACACACGACACCGAGTTCTGCGGGCACGGCATGTTGCAGCCGCCGCAGTTGTCACGGCTCTTCATGGTGTCGACGCACTGATTGCCGCACGCCGTGAGGTTACCTTGGCAAACGACGACGCACTTGCCTGCGGTGCAACCTTGGCCCTGCGGACAAGCCGCGCCACACATTCCGCAGTTGGCGTTGTCCGTCTGCGTCGACGCGCAGTATGGAGAGCCGCCGCCGTCCGGCACGCAGAGGTCTTCGTTGTTGCCGCAGTTGTTGCCGCACACGCCTGCGCCACACACTTGACCAGCGGTGCAAGGCGCGCCGCAACTGCCGCAGTTGTTGTTGTCCGTCATCGTCTGCGCGCAGTACACGCCCGCGTCGGGGTCGCTGCAGAGCGTGCCGCCTGGTCCGCAGTTGTCGGTGCACTTGCCTAAGAGACAGGCTTGGCCGACCTTGCAGATCTTGTTGCAAGCGCCGCAGTTGTTCGTATCTGTCTGCGGGTTCGCGCAGTAAGCGCCAGCGTCAGCTTGACCTGGACAGAGCGTTCCGTTCACGCCGCACGCGGAGACACACTTGCCTTGAAAGCAGACGTTGCCGCTCTTGCATTGAACGCCGCAGCTGCCGCAGTTCTTGAGGTCGTCCTTCAGGTCGACGCAGCCTGAGCTGCAGGAGGTGAGATCCGTACCGCAAGAGGTGGCGCACTTGCCTTTGTTGCAAACCTCGGTTGGCTTGCAGGCGAGCGAACACGCGCCGCAGTGTGCTGCGTTGACGGTGAGGGTGACGCATTGGTCACCGCAAAGCGTGTCGCCCGCGTTGCAAGGCACGTCCGGCGCCGGCAACACTGTCGTGCTCCCGCACGCCCACGCCACACCTAGGACCACGAGCGCAGCACCAACCCGAGTGGCGGCGACCTTGAGCGATGACAAGCTAATCATTGTCCCTCCAAAGGAAGATTACATAGCACGAAGAGTGACGTTCGCCCCATTGAAGCGGTGACGCAGCGAGCCAACTCAGCGCACAAGCCGCCACGCTCGACCTCGCCGGAGACTACCGCTCGCTGGAGAAATGCGATAGGCCAGCATCGCGCGACATGCGTCAACGCCTCGAATCCATGCTGTTCGGAGACGCGTCCAAGGCGCGCGTCCCGCTGCCGATTTTCTCCGCGCTGCGCCGCGTTCGACAGAAGGGTTACGACAGCCACACTCTACGCGCGGACATCGCCGCAGGGCTCGTCGTGGGAATCGTCGCGCTTCCGCTGTCGATGGCGTTGGGCATCGCGGTGGGCGTCGCGCCCCAAGCCGGTCTCTACACGGCGATCGTCGCAGGCGTGGTCGTCGCGCTCACCGGTGGATCCAAATTCCAGATCACCGGACCCACAGCGGCGTTCGTCGTCATCCTCTCGCCCATCGTCGTCAAGTTCGGGATCTCGGGGCTGCTCACCGCAGGGTTGATGGCCGGGTTGATGTTGATGGCGATGGGCTTCGCGCGCATGGGCAAGCTCATTCAGTACATCCCTCATCCTGTGACGAGCGGCTTCACCGCGGGCATCGGCGTCGTCATCGCGGTGCTCCAGCTCAAGGACGTGCTCGGTCTGCAAATCGAGAAGCTGCCAGACGGCTTTGGCGAGAAGCTCGCCGCGTATTGGGAAGCGAAGCACACCATCTCACTGGCCGAGCTGATGACGGCGGGTTTGACGTTTGCCCTCTTGCTGGCGACTCCTCGCTTCACCAAGCGAATACCGGCGCCGCTCGTGGCGCTTGGCTTCGCGGGTGTGGCCACGGCGCTCCTTCACCACTTCATCCCGGCGTTCGATGTGGCGACGATCAACTCGCGCTTCCACTACACGGTCGGCGGCACGGTTCATCCAGGCATCCCGCCATTGCCGCCGCACCCGATCCTGCCGTGGGGCGAAGGTCACATGAGCCTCGCCTTGCTCCGCGAGCTCGCGCCCTCCGCCTTTGCGATCGCCATGCTCGGCGCGATCGAGTCGCTGCTCTCTGCGGTCATCGCGGACGGCATGACCGGCACGCGACACGACCCAAACGCGGAGCTCGTGGGGCTCGGCATCGGAAACGTGATCGTCCCATTTTTTGGTGGGATCGCGGCCACGGGAGCGCTCGCGCGGACAGCGACCAACGTGCGGGCTGGCGGCAAGACTCCGGTGTCGGCGGTGGTGCACTCGCTCACCGTGTTGCTCTGCATGGTCGCGCTCGCTCCGTTCGTGTCCTATGTCCCGATGGCGTCGCTCGCGGCGCTCATGCTCCTCGTGGCGTGGAACATGTCGGAGGTGCGTCACGCCCTGCACGTCGTGCGCATCGCGCCCAAGAGCGACGCGGCTGTGCTCATCACCTGCTTTCTCCTCACGGTCTGGTTCGATATGGTCGTCGCGGTGTCCGTCGGCATCGTGCTCGCGGCGCTGCTGTTCATGCGTCGCATGGGTGAGCTGGTCAGCGCTCGCGCCGTGCTCGAGTCGTCCGCGGAGCTCGAGATGGCCCCGCTCCCACCGGGCGTCGTGCTCTACGAGATCACGGGACCGCTCTTCTTCGGCGCAGCGCAGAACGCGATGGGCGCGCTCGCGTGCATCAGCGACAACGTACGCGTCCTCGTGCTCGATCTCGGCCGGGTCCCTACGATCGACGCGACGGGGCTGGTCGCGCTGGAGAGCGCGATCGAGCAGCTCTTCCGACAGAACAAGCGGGTGATCATCGCGGGTCCGCTCCCGCAGCCCTCGCAAGTCTTCGCGCGGGCAAGCTTCGCGGAGATCGCCTACACCGCCAAAGATCGCGAGGACGCGATGAGGCTCGCCTCGAAGCTCGCCGCGTTGCCCAGCACTGAAGGTCCGCCCTCACGCTCCGCGCTCCCCAAACCCACCCCGCTGCCGACCCGTGCGACGAAGTAGCTCACGATGAAGGACCG
This sequence comes from Myxococcales bacterium, assembly GCA_025362165.1. GTDB lineage: Bacteria > Myxococcota_A > Polyangia > Polyangiales > Polyangiaceae > JANYHY01. Next base: position 7,150 of record JANYHY010000696.1, read on the forward strand.
CGCAGAGAGAGCTTCACTGGGTTCTTCTGCGCGAGCGTGAGGGTCGTGTCGGGCTCTAGAGTTGCGCGACGAACCCGCTTTCCGTTGGCGAACGTTCCCTGTGTCGAGGCCAGATCGAACAAGAGCGTGCGCTCACCTTCGCGCAGCAACAACGCGTGGACGCGCGAGACATCGAGGTCGAACGTGCGGCGAAGCCCCTCGTCCACGCATCGATCCGCGCGCCCGATCAAGAGGCCGCGCACGAGGTCTTCGTTGGAGACCCACACGGCGGCGCGGGCGCGCGGGGACGAAAGCTCGAACTCCCAGTCGTAACCCGATACGGTCGGTCGCTCGGCGACGTGGCGCGGCGATGGGCTCATCGTGATGCGCGAGATCGACATCGCCTCTCGCACAGGCAGCGCGGCGACCGGCGGGATCTCCGCGGCGCCATCGAAATGAGGGTCTGGCAGCTCGTCAGGCCAGTCGCCGCTCGGCAACACGATGACGGTGCTGGCGCCCAAGCGAAGCGCCACGGGACCCGTCGTCTGGATCGAGCGCTGCCGTGACCCAGTGGACAATGCGAAGCCAGCGTCGGTTCGCAGATCGAGGATCGAGACACGAGGTGCTCCGTCGTCGAGCACGGCGCTCCTCACGAGCAAGTGTCTGAGCGACACCGCGGGATCGTCGTTGATGATCACGTCGCACTCGGTGTGCCTGCCGACGGTCGTGTGCCCACCATCTGCGCGAAGAGCGCGCGTGATGGTGGAGTTGCCGCTCATCCAACAAACGGTGGCTGCGTCGTCGGAGCGCGCGCGGGCGCAGGCGATGTCGCCCGACCGTGCGTACAAGGGCGCCCTCGCCGCTCACCGCG
>JANYHY010000464.1 GCA_025362165.1 Myxococcales bacterium
CGTCGACAAGAAGCTCTCCGACTACAAAGACCACGTCATGCTGGTCGTGAACGTCGCCAGCAAGTGCGGCCTCACGCCTCAATACAAAGCACTAGAGGAGCTGCACGACGCCTATGGCAATCAAGGTCTCAAGGTAGTTGGTTTTCCTGCCAATGAGTTCGGCGCTCAGGAGCCTGGAACAGAGGCTGATATCAAGTCGTTTTGCACGACGAACTACGGCGTGAAATTCGACATGATGAGCAAGGTCGTCGTGAAGGGCGAAGGCATCCACCCCCTATTTGCCTATCTGACCAAGGACTCGAAAGTTGCCGGCGACATCCAATGGAACTTCACCAAGTTCCTCATCGGCAAGGACGGCACAGTGCTCGCGCGCTTCGAGCCGAAGGTGGAGCCAAACAGCTCTGAAGTGAAGGCAGCGATCGAGAAAGCTTTGGCTTGAAACGCGTCGACGCGCGCTCTTCTGGCGACGGCGAGATCGTCATCACCGGCGCGCACGAGCACAACCTCAAGAACGTCACCGTACGCATCCCGAAGAAGCGCCTCGTCGTCGTGACGGGCCCGTCTGGGAGCGGCAAGTCATCTCTCGCGTTCGATACTTTGTTCGCCGAGGGGCAGCGCCGCTACGTCGAGAGCCTCTCGTCTTACGCGCGGCAGTTCTTGGGGCAGATGGACAAACCCAAGTACGAGCGCATTCGCGGCTTGTCGCCGACGATAGCCATCGAACAGAAGGCGGCATCGAACAACCCACGATCGACCGTCGGCACCATCACCGAGATTCACGACTACCTGCGTGTGCTCTACGCGCGTGTCGGCGTGCAGCACTGTCCCAACTGCGGCAAGAAGGCCATCGCGCAGACCGCTGAGCAGATCGCGCGCGCTCTCTCTGCGCTCCCGTCCGGCACGAAGCTGGCTATCTATGCGCCGCTCGTGCGAGGCAAGAAGGGCGAGCACGAGCAGATCGTCGCGGAGGCTAAAAAGAAGGGCTTCGTGAGGCTTCGACTCGATGGAAGGCTGGTCGACACGAGCGAAGAGACAGTGCGCCTCGACAAGAAGAGCAAGCACGACGTCGACGCGCTGATCGATCGCGTGGTCGTGAAAGCAGGCGCTGACGATCGAATCACCGAGTCAGTGGAGTCCGCGCTGCGCCTTGGCGGGGGAGTGCTGTTCGCGCACACTCCAGACCAGGCCGACAAGATCTTCAGCGAGCATCGCGCGTGTCATGACTGCGGAGTTTCGTTCGACGAGCTCACGCCTCAATCGTTCAGCTTCAACGCGCCGCAGGGCGCGTGCGAGACATGTGACGGGCTCGGCTCACGCCCCGAGATGGACGCGGAGCTCGTGGTGGACAAGCCCGATCTATCGATTCAGGACGGCGCCATCTCCGTGTGGGCAGCGTCCATGGCGCGCGGTGAAGGTTGGAAGAGCGAGTGGGTCACCGATCTGCTGCGCGAGCTGAAGGTCCCCACCAACATCCCGTGGAAGGACCTGCCAAAATCGGCGCACGACGCGGTCTTATGGGGCAAGAGCGGCAAGCGCGATCTCTGGGAGGGCCTCGCGCCGATGCTCATGCGGCGCTTCAAATCAGCCGGCTCCGACGAGATGCGTGCGTACTACAGCAAGTACCTCTCCGAGAAACCTTGCCAGGTTTGCGCGGGCAGGCGGCTTCGCGTCGAGAGTCGATCGGTGCGGGTGGCGGGAGTCTCGATCGACGCGCTGACGGAGATGACGATCAAGCGCGCACACGAGCACGTATCCACCATGAAGCTGAGCGGAGAGCAGGAGACCATCGCTAGAGAGCTGAAGAAGGAGATCCTCGGGCGGCTGAGCTTCTTGCTGGACGTCGGCCTCGAGTACCTCACGCTCGGGAGACCTGCCGGGACGCTCTCGGGCGGCGAGAGTCAGCGCATTCGCCTCGCGTCGCAGATCGGCAGCGAGCTCGAGGGCGTCGTCTACGTCCTGGACGAGCCGTCGATCGGACTGCACCCGCGAGACAACGGCAGGCTCCTCAAGACGCTCTTGAAGCTGCGCGATCTCGGCAACTCGGTCGTCGTCGTCGAGCACGACGAAGAGACCATGCGCCACGCGGACTGGATCGTGGATTTTGGACCAGGCGCAGGAGAGCTCGGCGGTCGCGTGGTCGGCGAGGGGACGCCCAAACAGTTGATGAGTCAAAGGTCGTCGCTGACGGGGCAGTTTTTGGCCCATAAACGCGTGATCGCCACGCCCAAGACTCGTCGCGCGGGCTCCGGCAAGTCGATCATCGTGCGCGGCGCGCGTGAGCACAACCTGAAGAAGATCGACGTCGAGATCCCCCTCGGCAAGCTCGTCTGCGTGTCTGGAGTCTCGGGCGCGGGCAAGTCGACGCTCGTGCACCGCATTCTCTACCCAGCGCTCTCACGCGCGCTGCACCAGTCACGCGCTCCCGTGGGTGCACACGATGGCATCAAGGGTCTCGAGCACGTGGGCAAGGTGATCGCGATCGATCAGCAGCCCATCGGTCGCACGCCGCGGAGCAACCCGGCGACCTACACCAAGCTCTGGGATCACGTGCGCGCGCTGTTTGCGGCGACACCCGAGGCTTCGATTCGCGGCTACGGACCAGGTCGATTCTCGTTCAACGTGAAGGGCGGGCGCTGCGAGGCGTGCGGCGGCGACGGACTCAAGACCGTGGAGATGCATTTTCTTCCGGACGTGTACGTCACGTGCGACGCGTGCAACGGACGGCGCTTCAACGAAGCGACCTTGCGCGTGAAGTATCGCGACAAGTCGATCGCGGACGTGCTCGACATGAGCGTCTCTGATGCGCGCAAGACCTTCTCAGTGCACAAGGAGATCGCTCGTGCGCTAGGGACTCTGGACGACGTAGGTCTCGGCTACCTACGCCTCGGGCAACCTTCGCCGACGCTCTCTGGCGGTGAGGCCCAGCGCATCAAGCTCGCGCGAGAGCTCTCGCGTGTCGCGACCGGCGACACGCTCTACATCTTGGACGAACCCACCACGGGACTCCATTTCCAGGACGTCGAGCGGTTGCTCGAGGTGCTCTCGCGCCTGGTCGACGCGGGCAACACAGTGCTCGTGATCGAGCATCACGTCGACGTGATCAAGAGCGCGGATTGGGTGATCGACATCGGCCCCGAAGGCGGCGACGCGGGAGGTCGACTCGTCGCCGAGGGCACGCCCGAGCGGGTCGCGAAATCACGTGCAAGCTACACGGGTCACGCGCTGGCGAAGGCGCTCTGACTCGCTACTTGGCGAGGCGCCATACGGCGGTGGTCGAGGAGCTCGGCACCGACGTCTGGTAATAGATTGCGGTGTCGTCGGCGATGATGCGGCGCGGGCTGTCGAGTCCCGAGACGAGCGTCTCGATGTTGTTGGCGCAGTTCGCGATTGGGCAGCGCGAGACCGTTCCGTTGTTCGAATGGCCGTTGCCCAAATCATTGCCGATGCTCGTCCAATAGAGGTTCTTTCCGTCCACCAGGGTCATGAACGGGCGAAGTTGGCCGGACGCGAGGGGCGTCGTCGCGCCCTGCTTGGTCACTTGAAGGACCTGTCCTGAGTTGAGCGCGGGCACGTAGAGGTTCTGCGTGTCCGTCGACATGCGGAACGGACCCGCCACGCCAGTGAGGAACGTCGCCGGCCCGAGGCAGTTCCCGAGCGGGCATGTCTTGATCGAGTTGCCGAAGAGGTCGGACATGAAGAGCGTCGTGCCGTCCGACGCGAATGAGAGCGCGAAGATGTTCGGACCCTGCTTGCTGATCCCCGAGCTGCAGTCGAGCGCGTTGCAGCGATAGACGGTCTGCGTGGCGAAGTCGGAGAAGAAGATGTTCGAGCCGACGATCGCCAACGCCTCGGGAGAGCCCTGATTGTAGAAGGTCACCGCCTGACTGTGGTTGCTGCCGCAGCCGTTCAACGGGCACCGGAGGAACTTGCCGGGCTGCAGAGCACCTACGGTCATGAACATGTACGACTGCGTGACCACGGCCTCGTTGAGCAAGTAGAAGAAGAAGTCGGGGCCAGCGACGGTCGTCGCGTTCGTTCCGTCCTTGTTCACGCGAATCAAAGACTCCGTCCCACCGATGTAGACGTTGTTCGCGTCCAGCGTCAGCGCGCCAAAATAGTCGCTGCCGCCGATGAACGTCGGCTCGCACACTCCCACGTTGCACGCTCCGCCGAGGCAGTCGTGCCCGCAGTAGCCGCAGTTCTGCGGATCGAATTTCGTATCCGCGGCGCAGGCGTCGTTCGTGTCGGTGGCGTCCGAAGGCGGAACGAAGGTGTCTTTGGCCTCTGCGTCAGCCGCGTCTTGCTTGGCGACGTCGGGCACGCGCGCGTCTGCCGGTGAGTCGTTCACGCTCACGTCCTTCAACCCGAGGATCGCGCTGCACCCCATCGCGAAGGTGGAGACAGAGAGCGCGAAGAGCGCACGGTCCCGCGCCCTCACCACGCACCTCGCAGGGACAGCCCAGCGTCTGAGCGCGGCGCGCCAAACTCCAGCCGAATGGCTTGTGTTGGTGTAGGGGGCGCATTTCGAGGGGCGGTCACGAGAAGCGTAATCCCCTCGAGCGCCGAGACTCCCGCAGCGACGAAGAAGATCGTCGACAGCGTCGCGAAGGTTTGCGCGCTCGAGATGAGCGATGCGCCCTCGGAGGTGCACGTCGTGGTGGTGCGACAGAGCGGATCGGCGTCGCTCTTCTTGCTCATCGCGAGCCCGCCGAACACTCCGCCCATGATCGCGGACACGCCCGCTAGACCGAAGCCCGTGTATGCGAGGATCCGCTGCGTCTTGCCGTCAGAGACGGATGTCGCACCAGGTGGCAACGGCGGCGGCACGCTGTCGTCGACTTCGGTCTGGACCGCGGAGGTGTCGGCCTCGTCCGTGAGCGCGGGGATCTTCACCTTCGCGCTCTGGCCGTCGGCGACCTTGATCTTCGTGCGCCACTTGTTCTTGTGCGGCGCGGTCGCTTCGATGACGTGCTCGCCGCCGTCGATCGGGAGAGCGACGTTGAACGCGCCGGCCTCTACGACCACGCCATCGCGACGCACCTCGAACCCTGCATACGCCGTGACCGGCATGATCGTGATCTTCGCCACGCGTGGTTCGATCGTCGCGGCCTTCTCCTTGGCCTTCTCGGCCCACTCAGGTCGGCCTGCGGCAGCAGACGCGCTCGCCGCGTCTTGATATGTGATCCACGCGCTGGCTGCCTTGCCGCCCTTGTCATAACAAGCCGCGAGGTTGAACTGCGTGCCCGGCTGCGGGTCGAGCTTCTGGCTGCTCTCGAACATCGGGCACGCGTGCGCAAAGTCACCCGAGTCCATCGCCTTGCGAGCGTTGTCGAACAGGGCCTGCGCGGCGGCTTGATCCGTCGCGCTAGGACCCGCTGCAGCAGGTGCCTGCGCGTGAGACGACTCGACGATCAGAAGCCCGGCTATCGCGAAAGGCGCAAGCACGACGTATCTGTTTCGCAAAGCTCATCTCCTCACGGTCGGAATGTCGTCGTCGCCTGGCTTGGGCTTGGGCTTCGACGATGGGGTCGTCGTCGGCTTCGTGGTCACCATCGAAGTGCCTGCGTCAGGCTTCGCTTTCGGCTTGTCGGCGGTCGTCGTCACGGTCGCGCTCGGTGTGAGCGTCGTCGACACTGTGCCGCCGAGCGTCGGAAGCGGCGCCGTCGATGCTGTCGAGCTCGGCGCGGTGGCGGACGCTTGAGTGGTGATCCCGTCCACGGTCGCGGGCTCTTTGTCTTTGTGACCAAGCACGTTCGCGAGCACGACACCAAACAGCACGAGCGCGCTCGCGCCGACGATGCCGCCGATGATGAGCTGCTTGCGGCGCGCGCCAGAGATGTTGGACTCATCGCCTCTGTCCCACGTCGTGCTGGTGCCGCCCGACATGCCCCGCACGCTCGGCGGTGGGGCGGGCAGATCACCCGTGCTCATGCGCGGTGCCGTGATCACGCGGTGCTCACCAGTTCCCATCGGCCCCGGCATCGCCATCGTGGGCTCGAAGCTCTGCATCACTTGCGCGACCGTGCGGTAGCGCTGGTCGCGATCTTTCTCCAGGCAGCCTTCGACCACGCGCACGATTTCATGCGGGAGCTCCGGGCGAATCAACGCGATCGACGGCGGGGTCGACTCCAGCACCTGCGTGCACAGGCCCATCAGCGTGTCTGCCTCGAACGGCACCTTGCCCGTGAGCATCTCGTACAAGATCGCGCCGAGCGACCAGATGTCCGAGCGCTGGTCTACGTCCTTGGACGCGCGCAGCTGCTCTGGCGACATGTAATAGGGGGAGCCCATCACTTGCGTCGTCTTGGTGAGCGAGAGCTGCTCGCCGTCCATCTTCGAGATGCCGAAGTCGAGCACTTTGAGCACCGGGCGCCCGTCGGACTTCTTCGTGACGAACACATTCTCCGGCTTGAGATCGCGGTGAACGATGCCCACGCCATGAGCTTCGCCGACGGCGTCGCAGATCTGCGAGAAGTACTCCATCGCCACGGGGATCGGCAGGCGCCCGAGCTCCTTGATCACGTTCGCGAGGTCTTTGCCCTGAAGGAGCTCCATGACCATGTACGGCGCGCCGCTGTCCATCACCCCGACGTCCATCACGCGCACGACGTGCTCGTTCTTCAGCTTCACGGCCGCGCGTGCCTCGCGCTCAAAACGCGCGACAGCCGCCTCGTCCTTGACCGCGTGAGGTAGTAAGAACTTCAACGCGACGCGCTCTTGGAGCTGCAGGTGCGTCGCTTCGAGCACGACGCCCATCCCTCCAACGCCGAGCAGACGCTCGACGCGGAACTTGCCGCTCAAGACTTGTCCGACCTCTACGGGAAGTTCTACCGACATGATGGGGCTCGCGACGCTAAGGAGTGCGCGGCCGTTCAGGCTATTCGTACAGGCGTCACGTGTCTAGAGAGAGCCGACATTAGCGGCTGAAACCAGCGCGAACGTCAGTAGCCCTCCGCCTTGGAAATGATCTCGTTCATGATCTCGCGGGTGCCTCCGCCGATGGGGTAGAGGCGCGCGTCGCGGAACAGCCGCTCCACCACGTACTCGCGCATGTAGCCGTAGCCGCCGTGGAGCTGCACGGCTTGGTCGACGACGAACGAGCACATGTCCGTCGCCGTGTTCTTCGCCATCGCGGCGAGCGCGGGGCTCTCTTCACCGCGGACGTATCGCGTCGCGACCTCCGCAGTGAGCGCGCGCGCCGCGGCGAGGCGCGAGGCCATGTCCGCGAGTTTGTGTCTCGTGACTTGGAAGCCTGTGAGCGGTTTGCCGAACGCCTCGCGCGCCTTCGCGTAGGCGATCGACTCGCGGTAGGCGAGCTCCGCGATAGCGACGCATTGTCCAGCCAAAAACAGCCTCTCGGTGACGAAGTTCGCGACGATGGCGTAGAAGCCCGCGCCCTCCTCGCCAATCAAGTTCGCCACCGGGACTCTGCACGACTCGAACGAGAGCTCTGCCGTGTCGCTCGCCCACCAGCCGGTCTTCTTGA
>JANYHY010000712.1 GCA_025362165.1 Myxococcales bacterium
CATGGCGGGGTCGATGATGAAGACGGCCGCCGGAAGCGAGCCCATGTTCTTCAGACCGCCGACGTACTTCTCGAAGCGCTCGCGCTCCTTCTCGAGGCGCGAAACCTCCTTCTTCGGAAGCTGCAAGTACGTGCCGTCGTCCTTCATGCGCTCGAGCTGGCGCATGCGGTCGAGGCCTTGCTTGATGGTGCGGAAGTTCGTGAGCGTGCCGCCGAGCCAGCGGTTGACGACGAAGAACGAGCCAGAGCGGAGCGCCTCCTCTTGCACGATCTCTTGTGCTTGGCGCTTGGTGCCGATGAAGAGGATGTTGCCGCCACGACCCACCACTTCGGTGATGAAGCGGAACGCGCGAGCGAACAATCGCGCCGTCTGATCGAGGTCGATGATGTGGACGCCGTTGCGCGCGCCGTAGATGTACGTGCGCATCTTCGGGTTCCAGCGCTTGGTCTGGTGGCCGAAGTGAACGCCTGCGTCTAGCAGCGTCTTGATGGGGAGCGGAAAGTCGCCCGGGAGCTTGGGCAGATCTGCAGTCTGGGTCATGGGTGCGCGGTCCTTTCGGTTGGAGCCTCCGCATTCCTTCCTACGCCAGCGGCTTCGTTTCAGAAGAAACTTGGCCGCACCGGACGAGGATTTGCGCTGGAATGCGTGTGGAGTTTCCCGCCGGTCACCCGTGCGGGCCCTGACGGCGTAGTGCCGGCGGGGGCGCGAAAGATACGCGCAGGAGGCCTCCTGTCAAGCCGAGCCGTCAAACCTCAGTGACTTGAACGCCACAAGAGCATGTGCAACTGAGCCGATGATGCGTTCGGGTTTCGTGAGAGTTGCTTCGTTCATCGCGCTGACAGTGCTGGCGCGGCAAGCCCGTGCGGTCCCTGTCGAGCTCGAGCTGGCTGCGGGGGCGACGACCTTCGCGTCGACATGGCGCGGAGACTTCGGCGCAGGAGGCACGCTGCGGCTCGGCTCGCGCTTCGCGCACGTGTTCGCCATCGATTTTCAGGGCTGGGAGGAGCTCGCGGGCATCGATCGGCGACTCAACACCGGGCTCTCGTTCGGAGTGACGGGCTATGTCCCCCTTCGCGTGGTGCATCCATACGCGCGCCTCTTCATCCTTCATCAACACGAAGAGGGGCTCGTGTCCGTGGAGAACGCGCCCGCAGGTGTCGTGCTCGGCATCGGGTCGGGGATCCGACATCGCGCGGGCGGAGGTCTGAGCCTCGGCACGGAGATCCCCTTCCGCAGAGACTCGAGCGGCAAGGTCACTTGGCTGATGCTCGCGAACGCGACGGGGACTTGGTTCCCGGATGTCTTGGGTCCTCACTTCTACGTAGGCCTCGACCTCGGCGTCGGATTGGATTTCCTGTTGTGAGGCACCTGCTCATCGTCCCAGTCCTCGTGATCTCGGCCATCGCCTGCAGCGGCGCCGACACGATCGATCAACACGCGTGTCCGCCGAGCGGCACGACGCTCACCTACGACAACTTCGGTAAGCAGTTCATCAACGCCTACTGCGTGAGCTGCCACGGGGGACCGAACGGATACAGCTCGCGCTCCTTCACCACAGTCGAGTCGGTCCGCGCGAGCAAGGATCGCATCTACGCGAACGCCGCCGCAGACAACACGTTCATGCCACCTGGCCCCGACGATCCGCCGAGGTCCGAACGCGACAAACTGGCCGACTGGCTGGCGTGCGGAGCGCCGTAGCTCGCTCATCAGTCATCGAGCATGGAGCCGCGCTTCCAAGGCTTGTTCGCGGCCTTGCGCTCAGCGCACTGCCCTGCTTGCAAGTCTGCGATCGATCCGACGCTCGGGTCGTGATCGAGTGCCCAGCCAAGCGTCGAGAGGAGCAGATCCTTCGGATCGCTCGTGGTGTTGCAGACGAACTGCCACTCTCCAGTTCCTGCGAAGCGGCCAGCGAAGCGGATCGGCTCCTCACCTGTAACGACCTGTCGCGTGACGAAGACGAGGCGACTGTGCGACTCGTCGAACGGCCACTTCGGATCGCGTGATCCTGCGTTCGGGCGCAGGAAAACAGGCGCGCGCGAGAGGATCGGCAACATCACGCGCGGATCCCACGGCAGCTTCTTCTTCGGGTCGGGCCAGATGCATTGCACGCAGCGGAACTTGCCGTCGTAGTGATCGATCGCGCGCCCGAGGTGATCGTCGAACGCGCTCTTCGGGAAGCGCGCGAACGCACACGAGTAGCCCGGCAGGATCTTTTTCTTCACGCTCCCATGAAGGAAGCGCTCACCCTTGCGCACGCGCGCGCCGATCCCGTTCAACACTTGGTGCATGAAATCTAGATCGTTGTTGAGGCCGAAGATCACGACCTCTGGGTGATCGAACTTCTCCTCGAGGCCGATGGTGTACGCGAACGGCGGGTAGCTGTTGTCCTCCGAGAAGACCTGCGCGACATGCCAGCCGTACTCGGCGATGTTGGCGCGGATGGTCTCTTCGGTGAGAGGCTTCTTCGGGGTCTTGCTCACGACCGCCAGGCTCGCATATTCAATTGGGGCGTGCCAACGGCACCTCGACTCGCCGAAGGCCGTTGATGTCCGCCGAAGGCGGCATCAATTGGGGCGTGCCAACGGCACCTCGACTCGCCGAAGGCCGTTGATGTTCGCCGAAGGCGGCATCAATTGGGGCGTGCCAACGGCACCTCGACTCGCCGAAGGCCGTTGATGTTCGCCGAAGGCG
>JANYHY010000747.1 GCA_025362165.1 Myxococcales bacterium
GCGATCGTCGATCTGCCCGCGGAGAGCCGAGTGTTCGTCAAGGTCACGATCCGCACCAAGCGCGTCGGTCGATGGGGATTGCACGGAATGGCGCTCGAGGTGCGCGGCACTCCCGCAGGCGGTGAGGGTCTGTATGAAGTGCCTTTGATGTTCGCCAATCCGTTCGGCGTGGAGGTGGTGCCTCGCGCGCTGAAGGCGATGATGGACTCGCCGAAGGGCGGTCGTGCGCGTAGAGGCGCTGAGCGCGGACGTCCACTCAATGTGCCTGGAGAGGGCGACGAGCTTCGCGAGCTTCGCGATCACGTGCCTGGCGACGCGTTCAAGCGCATCGCGTGGCGAGCTAGCGCCAAGCGCGGCAAGCTCGTGGTGCGCGAGATGGAGCACGAGCACCGAGACGTGGTGTGGCTCATCGTAGATGCGTCGGTCGAGCTCTGGGCGGGGCCCGAAGGTGAGGCGCCGCTCGACACCGTCGTCGATCAAGTCGCGGCGGTGGCTGCGCGATATTTGGCTCGAGGCGATCGGGTCGGGCTCGCGATCACAGCGTCGCGGCTGCGCACGTGGCTGCCGCCTTCGCCTGGGGTCGCACAAGCGGCGAAGGTCGCGGCGGCGCTCGCGAGCGCGGCGAGCATGGTGGACTCCGACCGAAGCGATCTCGACGAGAGCGATGTCGCCGCGCGAGTGGCCGAGCACGCGCGACCGCTGGACCCGACCGGACTTGCGGACGTCGCGCGCGGAAACCTAGACGCGCTCGCCGCTCGAGCCGAACTGCTGCGCTCGCGGGCGCCCTTCGCGCCGCGCCTGCCCTTCGCGTCCACCGCGCGCGAGCGCACGCTGCGTCACTACCTCGCTGCGTTCGGCATCGAGAGCGCGCCTCGGGCCGAGGGAGAGGCGCTCAAAACGACCGCGTCGCTCGCGGCGGTGCTCGATCGGCTCGCGCGCGAGAAACACAAGCCGACGATAGCCTTCGTCTGGGCGCCAGCGCCGTCGATGAGCGCGTCCCTCGCCGGAGCGGTCCGCCGGATGCGCAATCAGCGGACGGACATTCGCTGGATCTTGAGCACCGCAAGCACGACGCCCATGTCCGAGGAGGGCGTCGAGATCGGGACCGTGCGAGACGCTGTGGACGTCGCGATCGCCGTGCGCTCGAAGGTCGCGCGCATCCGTGGCGAGGCCGTTCTGCGGCGCATGGGCTGCAAGGTTCAAGGCATCCGCGGTGAGAAGGCAGCGGTACGCGCGAGCTCCGAGGTCGAGCTGCAGGCGGAGATGCCCGCGTCCGAGCCGCCGGACTTGCTCAAGCAAACGCGCAGAGAGCCAGCGCCCGAGTACAAGGAGATCGTGTGATCAAGTCGCCCAGGGCGATGCTCGACCAGCTCGGCCTGAAGCCGAAGAAGAGCTTCGGTCAGAACTTCCTCAACGACGCGCGCATCATCCTTGCCATCTCGCGCGTGTGCGTGCCAGACGCCGAGCTGCAGAAGGCGAACGTACTCGAGATCGGAGCCGGAACTGGCGCGCTGACCTCTGCGCTCTTGGAGCGCGCGAACAAGTTAGTCGCGATGGAGCGCGATCGAGATCTCGTCCCTCTGCTGAATTTGACGTTCGCGGACGCGATCGCCGATAACCGATTAGCGATCCTGGAGGCGGACGCAGCGCGCTTCGATCTTCGCGCGTTCTTCTCGGAAAAGACGCCTCCGCGCGTGCTAGCAGGTAATCTGCCTTATCAGATTACGGGGCGCCTCCTCGAGCTCGCTACGGGCGTGGCGGACGTGATCGAGCGCGCCGTCTTCATGGTGCAACGAGAGGTCGCCGATCGCCTCGTCGCGAGCCCCAGCACCAAGGACTACGGTGGGCTCACCGTGTTCGTGCGAGCTGCGTTCGACGTGACGCGCGCGCTCGCCGTCTCTCGCGGGAGCTTCTACCCGTCGCCGAACGTGGACAGCGCGGTCGTCGTGCTCACGCCGCGCGCCGATCGCATCGAGGAGACCCGAGCGTTCCGCTCGCTCGTCAAAGCCGCGTTCGAACAGCGCCGAAAGACGCTTCGAAACGCGTGGTCGTCAGTCGGTGACAAATCGACCATCGAGCGCGCCGCGGAGAGCGCAGGCGTCTCGCTAGACGCCCGCGGAGAGACGCTGGACGTGCACGCCTTCGCCCGAGTGGCCTCCGCGCTCGCGCAGCTCTGAGATCACTTCAGCAAGCGCACAGTCACTTCATCGTCGCGTCTGGCAAGATGTACCCGGTCTTCTTGCGCGTGACGGCGACCGAAGTAGCCAGCGTGCGAATGTATGACCAATTGCCTGCCATCGCGTTCCCGCCGAGGAACACGTCATATCGGTTCTTGGCATTACCCATCAGCAGCGAATTGTAGACGAATTGATATTCGTGCCATTGCGGAAAGCCACCGCCGCTGTTGTAAGAGCCGCCGCTCACGTTGAATGCCCATTGCCATTTCTTGGCATTGTCCTGCCAGACCGCGATGAGGTTCGAGCGACCAAAGCGATTGGCAAAATCCTTGTTGTTGAAGACCGACGGAAAGCCCGCCACACCCGCGGACTGGAGCTTGTCGATGAAGCTGAAGACTGTGGCGTTCGCGGGGACCGTTTGACTGAGGAGCATAGGGTTGCCCGCCTCGGGTCCGTTGGCGCTCCCCAGGTATTGGGAGGGTGAGCCTACGAGCGTGACGTTGGTGATGGTCATCGTGCTGGTCGCGAACTCGCCGGTCGCTTGCACCGTGACCGTCATTCCCTCGAAATCTGCGGGCTGCGGCGCACCGCTCGACTTGCACGAGATGATGGCCGTGAGCGGGTCCGCGAGGTCTGCGACGTCCTTCGGCGGAGGGTTGGTGTAGCTCTGCGCCGTGTCAGGCGGATAGCTCGAGACGCTCGGCATGCTGCCCATGAAAGTCCACGGTCTGCCCGTTCCGTGATTGTCATTTCGAAATGAGGCAGTCCCGAGCTGCAGCGTGACGTCGAGACCTTTGTTGCATGCCTCTGCGTAGACGCACGGCCCAAGGTCCCAAGCGACTGTGGTCTTCTCTTTGGGACCGCCGACCTTCACTACTTGATAGTTCATCGAGTCAATCGTCCCGCCATAAGGGCACGCCGCGGTCATGGCGTTCTTGAGCGTCACGGGGTCGATGCCGATCAGATTGCCAGCGATCGGTCCGGTGCCGTCTCCTGGAGTGAGCTCGGCCGCGAGCTCGAGCGTCGGGCTCTGCACGCGCGGATTGGTGTCCCCGCCTTGCACCCACGGGTTCGACGAGAGGGAAGAGTAGAAGAGCGCTGGGTCCACCACTGCTCCGCGCGACGTAGCGTTTACCGCGGTGGCGTTCGTGTACGCGGTGGCCATCTTGTAGTGCACCTCCATGTGAACGTGCGGCGCCTTGAATGGCAGGCCCGTGCTCCCCACCTTGCCGATGGTGCTGCCCTGCGTGAAGTGCGCCTTGTAGATGCCGCGCTCCACCGCGCCGATGCAGAAATCAGCGCCGCCCAAGAGGACGCCGTCCATCGTTGGATGACAAATCAACTTCTCCGCGCCCTTGATCGTCGCCTCCACGCACGACAGTCCATAGAGCGCCTTCTGCGGCGCGAGGACGTCACACGTGATCTTCTTCTTCTTGTTCGGCGTGCATGACGCCTTCTTGCCGAGCACCGCGCCCACGTCGAGGCTCGCTGCGTAGTCGGCCGTGAAGTCGCTCACGTGCATCATGCGAAACATGTATTTGGGTGAGGTGTCGGCGATGAGATCGACATAGAACGAGCCCGTCATGGTGAGCGTCGCGTTGCCGTCCACTGGCGCGAGGATCGCATCGCCCATGCTCGCGCCGATGTCCGCTCCCTCGTGCGGGCGGAACCGCGAGTCGGAGAGCACGACGCCCGAGTCCAAAGTTCCTCCAGGCGGACAGGGCACTTTGTCTGCGCCCTTGCGGCACGTCTCGCGCAGCGGGTTCATCGGGCTCCGCAGCACCGGATCCCCCGTGGAGACAGGGCTCGCGATATCTGGAGGGCTATCGGCCCAAGTGAGGTCGCTCGTGATTTTCACGTGCGCGCCGCCGCCATCGCCTGCGCCAGAGAGACCGATCGTCGGAGGCTTTCCCTTGAGGTCGGCGAGCTGCCCGCAGTTGACGGTTCCACCGTCCTCGTCGTCGTTGCTCACGCAGACCTTGGAGGTGGCGCTGCGCAGATACGGAGACTGAGCCGCGGGAAAGAGTCCGTAGATCGCCGTGCTCGAGCCTGTGTGGTGGAACGCGTCCGGCGGGAGCAGCGCGGAAGCGAGTCCGGTGCCATCTGGATTGATGACCAACGTCGCGCGCACCACGACGGGCGCGAGGAGCAGATCCTCGTTCGGCACGAGATTGGAGCCCTCGGGCTCGATCACACGAAGCTCGAGACCTCCACTGAGTGCCGAGACCACTTGAGCAGAGATGGGTTGCGTCACGTAGATCGAGAAGTGCACGGCCGTGTCTTCAGCGTCGAAGTGCACGCGATAGAAGGAGTCCACCACTGGGTCTGCCACCTCGGGCATCGCAGTAGGAGCGAAGCTCGCGAAGGTCACGCCTCCGCCGCCCTGCACGGAGCCGACTGGTACGCGCAGCGTCGCACCAGACGGGAGCGAGAGCACAGTGTCCGTGCTGCCCCCGTCCCCCGCGTCAGGATCGGTCGCCAACGTCGCGGTCATTCGCTCCTTCGGCGCAGCGACATGGAGCTTCGCGTACGCGCTCATCGCGCCGTCCGCGGTGACGAGGAACTGGAGATCGCCGGGGCTCGCGGGAACCGTGTAGCTTGCATGCAATATCGTAGGGTCCGTCGGATCGGGCGTCCACGTCACTGTCGTCTCTTCATCTGCGATGAACAGGCGCGGGGTAAGCCCGTCCGTTCCCACGACCACGTCGATGGTCGCGCCTGGCTCTGCGAGCTCACCATCGAGCGGGGCGATGAGCTCGAAGCCCTGCGTGAACTGGGCACGATTGGAGTCTCCGCCGCCGCCATCCGTCGTCGCGAGCGGAGTCGTGGTGTCGTCCCCACCGCAACCAAAATGAAGCCCTAGCGAAGCAGACAAAGCAGACAGCGCGATGACCCAAGCGATGCGCCTGTTTTGCATCACTCCAAGCTACCAGAGTCACCCCTCATCGCACGCGGTCGTCACCGACCGTCACGTGTCAACTCATGTAGACTGCGACCTCGATGCTTCGAACGTGGGACCACCTTTCGTCGCTCGGCGTTGAGGACCAGCCAGCCGGTGAGCGCAGGCGCATCCGCCTCACCAACCAAGGCGCGCTCATCGGGATCGTGAGCTGCACCTCGTTCATCGTGGGGTACCTGATCGCGGGTCCTCGCTTCTGGGCTCCGATGATCACGGACATCGTCGCGGGTGTTCTCTTGGTGTTGGCGCTCGTGTTGAACCGGACCAAACATCACACGCTAGCGAGGTGCGGTCTGCTTTTGCCACTCAACTTTGCGGTGCTCTTCGCGAGTGTGCTGCTTGGGCGGCAAGTTGGTTATCACTATTACTACTTCCTCTTTGGGATGGTCGCGTTCCTGTTGTTCGAAGAGCAGCCCACTCTCAAATGGATATTCGCGTCGCTCAGCACCGTGTGCTGCGTCATGGTCGTGTTGCTGGCCTCGGACGAAGGCTCGTTGGGCGTCACCCGAGAGCTCGCCCGGGTCCTCGCCGCAGCATCTGCGGTGGCTGTGGTTGGAACCGTGATGCTCATCGTTCACCTGTTCACGCGAGACACGACCACCGCAGAGAAGAGCCTCGCCAAGGAGCACGCTCGCTCGGAGAAACTCCTGCTCAACATCTTGCCGGCCGCGATCTCCTCGCGACTAAAAGAGCAAGGTGACGCGATCGCCGACGGCTTCGCCAGCGTGACTGTGTTGTTCGCAGACCTCGTGGGCTTCACAGAGCTCAGCCAGCGCCTCTCTCCAGAGGACCTCGTGAGCATGCTCAATCGCATCTTCTCCGCGTTCGACGATCTCGCCGAAGGGCTCGGCATCGAGAAGATCAAGACGATAGGCGACTGCTACATGGTAGCGGCCGGCCTGCCAGAGGCCCGCGCCGATCACGTCGAGGTCATGGCGCGGATGGCGCTACGCATGCGCGACGCGCTCGATCGCATCAACGTCGAGCATGGCTACGCGCTACGCATTCGCATCGGGCTCCACACGGGCCCTGTGGTCGCCGGCGTCATCGGCAAGCGCAAGTTCATCTACGATCTATGGGGAGACACGGTGAACACCGCGAGCCGCATGGAATCGAGCGGAAACGAGCAGCGGATTCATATCACCAAGGCCGTCTACGAGCGCCTCGATGGCTCCTTCATCACCGAAGCGAGGGGCGCGATCAAGGTCAAAGGCAAAGGTGAGATGGAGACCTTCTGGCTCGAAGGGGAGAGATGACGGCGGACGCTCCCCATCCCATCGCGCGCCTGTTGGGGGCCTCTGCCGCGGGCTTGTTGCTAGTCGGCCTATTGACGGGATTGCTCGCGGGCGCCGCGATGACGGACAAGATCCACATCGAACCGCACGCAGCGCTTGCGGCTCATTTGAATGCGCTCATGGGGACCTTCTTGTTGGTCTCCTATGGTTGGTCGCTCCCCATGCTCCGCTACGGGGACGTCGGTAAGAAGCGCATTGCAATGATATTCATTGCGTCTTCATTCTCCAATTGGGCAATCACTACGCTCAAAGCGTGTCTCTTCGTGCGCGGCCTAGAGCCCTTTGGAAGTGACGCCAATCTGCTGGTATTCACTCTATTGCAGATAGGCGTCGTATTGCCTTCATTGGTAGCAGCCGCGGCGTGGCTCAACGGTTTTCGACGCAGTTGATACTAGAGTGTATTGCGCTTGGGCGGAGGCGCGCCGGTGGACGCGGAGGTCCATATCTTGGGGTCGAGCGTCAATTGCATCTCTTGATCGAGCGCGGCACGTTCGGTCTCTGCTTGTTGCACGAAGCCGTGCCCGTCGGTGCGCCGGGGCAATGCCATCTCTCGTAGGGTCGCGATGAGTGCCTTGTTCGAGGCGACGTCGTCGTGCTCTCTACATGCA
>JANYHY010000750.1 GCA_025362165.1 Myxococcales bacterium
TCCTGCGCATTCAGACTGCACTGGCCGCTAGTTGGTTATCCCTGCGCGCGGGGCACTGGAGCCGCCTTCACGATCTCCAAAATACGATCGTCAGGAGTCACACCCTGTAGTTGCGCGTCTGGGTGGAGCATCACTCGGTGCCGCAAGACGGGGAGCGCCATCGGCTTGACGTCATCAGGAGTGACGAAATCACGTCCTGCGCTGGCGGCGATGACCTGTGCGGAGCGCATCAACGCGAGCGACGCGCGCGGAGAGGCGCCTAGCTCGATCGCGCGATCGTCGCGCGTTCGGCGCACCATGTCGACGATGTAGCTGATGATCGCGTCATCGACCTTTACGCTCTGCGCGTGCGACTGCATCTCCAAAATCTCCGCGGGCGAAGACACCGCGTCTAGCTTGAGATGGCCAGGGTCGAAGCCCAAGACTTGATTCTTCACGATCGCGTGCTCCACGTCTGCGGGTGGATCTGCGACTGTGAGCTTGAACAAGAAGCGATCGAGCTGGGCCTCTGGCAATGGGTAGGTGCCTTGCGACTCGACAGGGTTCTGCGTCGCGAAGACCAAGAAGGGCGCGGGGAGCGTGCGCGTGGTTCCACCCTCCGTCACAGTGCGATCCTGCATCGCCTCGAGCAGCGCGCTCTGCGTCTTGGCGGGCGCGCGGTTGATCTCGTCTGCGAGGAGCATCTGCGTGAACACGGGGCCCGGGACGAAGCGAAGCTCGCTCGTCTGGCGATCGAACACGGAGGAGCCGGTGATGTCGCTGGGCATGAGATCTGGAGTGAACTGAATGCGCTTGAAAGCGCAGCCGCTCACGGCGGCCAGAGCGCGCGCGACGAGAGTCTTTCCGAGCCCAGGCGCGCCCTCGATGAGCACGTGACCGCGTGCGATGGTCGCGACCAGCAGGCCGCTCACCAGCTCCTCTTGGCCGACGACGGCCTTGGCGATCTCGGTTTGAAGGCGCGTGAATCGATCTGAGAACGTTTGGGCGTCCAAGGCGCCGCGACTCTAGCCCATCTTCGGACTTTTCAGCGTAGCCTTTGGTGATGCGGACTGTGCTCTTGGCGCTCGGGTTGTTCTGCGCGTGTGGCTCGAGCGATGACACCGCCACGATCGCAGGAGACGGCGGCGCGGACACGTCGATCACGAGCGACGCGGCGTTTGACGCGATCGTCCCCGACACCTCGATCTCCGACACGTCCCCGGTGGACTCGTGCCCGCCGCTCCCGGCCGATCCGAGCAAGGCGATGTACTTGGCAGTCGATCCCACGCGTTTGATCACGCACCTCAAGGAGGGCTCGGGCGTCCTGCCCATTACGCTCAGCGGTGACGGCGGAGTGGTCAGTCTGTCCAATCGCTATTCGCCAATCGCCAAAGCCAACTTCAGAGATTGGTATGAGCAATATCTGACCTCCCTGGGGCTCTATTGGCATGAGCTCCCGTATGTCACCAAGCACAACATCGGTGAAGTGAACGGCAAGAACGTCGAGGCCGTGCTGCCTGGCGCGTCCGCAGACTCGGTCGTCGTCATCATTCATTACGACAGCATCGGCCCTGGCGGGCAGGAGACCGGCAACCCCGGCGCGGACGATGATCTCACGGGTGTCGTGTCGATGATGGAGGCGGAGCGGCTCTTCTCCAACGGCTGCCTCACTCGCCAGAAGACGATCCGATTCGTGATCGCCGATTACGAAGAGCAGCTGAATCCTGGCCTCGAAGGCGCGCGTGTCTATGCCGCTTGGCTGAAGGCGAAGGCCGCGCAGGATGGATTCCAAATCGTCGCAGCCATCGACTACGAACAATCCGGGTGGAACTGCGCCAGCGACGCCAAGTGCCCTGCGAACGTGGGCGGCAAGGTCTATGACGTGTTCGACTGCTCTGGCGACGGCAACAATTTCAAGTCGACAGCCCTCGGTGACTCGCTCGCTGCGTTGACCACTGGGTTGGGATCTCCGCTCATGGTCAATCGCGCCTGCATGGCGCAGAACAGCGACCACTACGCCATGTGGGAGATCGGCGTGCCCAGCGTCGTCACGTCCGAGCACTTACCCTTCTCCAATCCGCATTTCGATCAAAACGGCGGAGATACTTATGACAAGCTCGACACCTCCTATCACGCAGAGATCGCGCGCTTGAGCGTGGCGTTCACCGCGAAGCTCGCGGGTGTTGGCCAATAAGGACCGGCCATCTGCATACGCGTTTGCCGTGCAGACTACACGCTATTTTCGTCGAGCCGGTGCTAGGCTGCGATCCATGGCCGATGAGTCTCCGCTCGCGAGCGTGTCGCTCGAGATCGAGCGGGGACGCGATGTGGTCGTGGATCAGTTCTTCGATGTGGATCATGCGATTCGCGCGAAGATTCACCACGGCATGACACTGAGCTGGCTTCCGGCGTCGCGGCCCGGCGAGCACCGCGTTCGACAAGAGATGCCGGTGCTCACGAGCGTGCAGACCGACGACTTCGTGATCGAGCGCGGCGAGCCGGACACCGTCGGTGCTTGGGTGAAGCGCTTCGTCGGCGGACCGAACGTCGGCACTCGGATCGTCGGCGAGTTCACGGAGGTGGACGCGGGGAAAACTCGCGTGCGACTGCAGGCGTTCGTTCCGCGCGGCGGATTCGCGTTCGGCTTTGGCAAGCTCTCGCAGCTTGGGATGGAAAAGCATCTTCATAAGTTCCTGCAAGAGCACCGCACTTCGCTGCAAGGCTACGAGCCGGGACGCGCGCGGGGCGCCATACAGAACGCGCTCGAAGCGTGTCGTGATCTGACGAGCAGCCTCGTGACCCTCCCCGCGGACGAGCGCCGTGCCGTCGGATCGAACTTGCTCGAGGCCGCTTATGTCGTGGCTGTGTCGGACGGCGAGGCTGATGACGCCGAGCGCGACGCTCTTCGCGCCATCGCTCGCGTTTTGTGCTTCGTCGATCTCGACGAGGCGGGATGCGACAAGATGGTCGTCAGCGTGACCGACGCGTTGAAGAGACAAGGTATCGAGCAGCGCTGTGAGAAAGTCGGAGCGCGCCTGAAGGCAATGAATATGGCCTCGCTCGGCGTCGCGGTGGGCGCTCTCGTCGCGCAAGTGAGTCACGGGATCGATCCGCAGGAGCTCGCTGTGATCGGGTTGCTCGCGAAGTCAGGCGGCGTGTCAGAGACCGAGTGGACGGCGCTCCTGCGCAAGATCGACGACGCGCTCTCTGCTCGACGCTGAGGGTGGTACTCTCGCCATGTGGTTGCGTCCGCCTCTCGACCAGTGGCCTACGATGATTTGCTCGCGTTGCCTCCGCATGTGATCGGGCAGATCGTCTTCGGGATTTTGTTCGCGCATCCCAGGCCCGCTCCGCGTCACGCTCGCGCGTCGACTTCCCTGACAGGAGAGCTCGATGCGCCCTTCAATCGAGGCCGCGGTGGACCTGGGGGTTGGATCATCCTCGACGAACCCGAGCTGCACCTCGGCGCGCACGTGGTGGTTCCCGATCTCGCAGGGTGGCGGCGCGAGCGAATGCCGGAGCTGCCGATCGACAAGGCGTATTTCGATCTCGCCCCTGATTGGGCCTGCGAAGTCCTCTCGCCAAGCACGGCCGCGCTCGATCGCGGCGACAAGCGCAAGGCGTTCGAGCAGCATGGCGTCAAGCACCTTTGGTACGTGGATCCCGAAGCACAGACACTCGAGGTCCTAGCGCTAGAAGCCAATGGGGATCGCATCGTGGACGTCCACGCCGGCGACGCCAAGGTGCGTGCCGTTCCGTTCGACGCCATCGAGATCGAGCTCAGCGCACTCTGGGCGCGATGATTAAGTCGCAGTTGACTTGTCAGTTGCGGCGGACGGCGCTCGCATACAGCGTCGTGAGCCTTCGCAGGACGTCGAGCTCGTCGCCAAGGACCTCGCCGGCCTTCGCCTTGCTCGCGCGATCGAAGACGCGGTGGCACTCCTCTGCGGCAGCGCCCGATCGAAGCGCGAGGAACGCGCCAGGGTCGCTCACGCCGCGCGGCATCATCCCTCGAATGCGCTCGTCGACGAACTTCGTGTAAGCGACGAGCGCGTGCGAGGCGGCCTTGGCGCGCGCGTAGACGAGACCGGTCGCTTCGACGTGCTCGGTGAAAGCGCGGCGAGCGTCCGGGGGAGACTTCGCCGCGCGCGAGAGGCGTGCACCCACCGCGAAGAAGAGGATGAGCGCCGCTGCGAGCGCGTGCCACAGGCCGAGCCCGAGGCCCGCGCGGTCGATGCTCGAAAGAGGCGAAGAAGGCGGCTCGATCCCATCCATCGGCTGCGCGATGCGGATCTCTTGTGCGTGGAGCTTCGAGAGGATCGCGAACGCGACCTCCGCGTTGCCCGGCGGCATCATCCCCACGTTGGTGAAGAGATCGAAGTTGGCGACGCCGATCACCAGGCCGTCTCCAACGAAGCAGAACGCTGCGTACGGCTTGTCGTCGCCGATCCAAGCGATCGTGTTCGACCTCGGATCCATCGGGTCTGATGCGTCGCACTTCATCTCGAGCGCGTCCGCCTCTGCGACCTTCGCCGTGTAGGTCTTTGGCCGCGTGCCGGCCTGATCCTCGTCGTCGAGCGTGTCGACCACGACCGTGGCGGTGACCTTCGTGCTGGTCGTCGTCTGGTAGCGCGCGGCGAGATCCTTCGGCCACGTACCAGGAGAGCTCGTGATGATGAGCGTGCCGCCTGCGCTCGCCCACTCGAGCAGGTACAGGCGCGTGCCTTCATCCACCTTGGTTCTCTCGAAGTCGACCATCACGGCCGGTGTGTCCTCACCCTCTTTGGGCATTGGAAGTCGCGCGAGCGAGCCGCGGAGCGAGCCTGCCTCGATCCCTTGACGCTTCAAGAGATCGACGAGCACGTCCGTGCCGTTGGGATCGTCTGCGAGCGTGCGCGCGACGTTGTTGCCGCCGCAACCAGCCAAAACCAGCGCGATCATCGCGATGGCCGCGACCCGCACGAGGCGCACTGCACGTTCAGCGGCTCGCTGCGCCGCTTCCGCCGAGGCCTCGACGCCACCGAACTTCACGCGATCCACTTCACGCACGATGTCGCCGAGCGGAGCCTTCGCGCCGACCTCTTTGCAGAAGCGAACGTACTCGCCGTACGTGCGATCCTTGGCGATGCGAACCGCGCCGCGATTGTCTAGCGCGCGCAGGGAGGCCTCGAGGTAGGTGAAGAGCGCGCGTTCGTGCTCGCCTGCTCGCGCGAGCTCGGCGGCTCGTCGGAGCAACAGTTCGGCGTCCGTGATCGGCGAGAGCTCTGGTCCCTCCGGTGCAGGCTTGTCGAGGAGCGTCGGAGTGATGGGCTTGGCGTCCGCGAGGCGCTGATCCTCCTTTGCGCGACGGAGCGCTTGCACGATCAGGACGACTGCGACGACCGCCACACCGATGAGCATCACCCACATGAGTACGTGCGCGAGTCCGCCGAACAAGTTGGCGAGGCTGTCGTCGTCTTTGGGGACCTCCTTTGGCTTGGGAGGATCCTTCGACGCGCTCGCGCACATCTTCTTGAAGCCCTCGCAGCCCGTGTCGTCTGCGAGTGGGCACATCTGATCGGCGCCCTCCTTCAGCTTGGATGGATGCGTGCAGAAGCCCGCCTGTTGCCCAGGCTGCGTGTACCCGTGCGCGTCCTTGCCAGCGCGCTCGATGTCGAGATCGGCGCGCGCAGGAGCCGCGGTCATGAACAGCAAGAGGCTCGCCACCAAAAGAGTGAGCGCGCGCTTCATGCAGCCCGCCTCGAGATCGGCGCCGGATCCTCGTCGTCCTTCGCGCGAGCCGCGAGGGTGAAGAAGCTCGTCTGCACGTCCCAACCCTCCGCGCGCGTGCGCAAGTTGATGTACGCCAAGAAGCGCGCGGTCGCGCGGTAGGGCACGAAGATCCAGAAGCCAGCCATCGCGAGCCAGCTCCCTCCCGCGTCCCACATCGAGGCGGGCGGGTTGATCTGCAAGAGATCTTCGAGCACGGAGCGCCCTGCGTACTCGCCGATCAGCACGAAGCCTATCTCGAGCATCAACAGCAAGACGAACGCGAGGATTCCATCTCCGCTGCTGCCGCCGACGAGCCTGTTCGCGCGAGAGATGGACGCGCCGGGCGTCATGCGCTCCAGCAGCGCGGCTTCGGGCGCGTACATCACGACGGAGCCAACCCAGATCGACGCGACCACGACCCCGAGCATTCCCACGGTGACGAGCAGCGCTTGCACGAGTCGCACGCCGAGCATCTTCGGGATCGAGCGCAGGCCGTCAGACATCACGGAAGAGAGCGGGACTTTGTCCTCGAAGACGAGTCGAGACGCGAGCAGAGTGAACGGCGCCTGCGCGAACGCACCCGCGACGATCGCTACGACCCACGCGAGCCCCCAATCGATGCCGATGCCGATGACGCAGCAGATCGCGAACCACGGCAAAATCACGGCAGCGGAGAGCTTGCCGTACTTCTTGGCGTACTGACGCATGAAGCGCAGCGCGAGATCCAGCACGTCGACGAGCGAGCGATCTCTGAGCTCGAGGTGCGTCCTCATGAGCGCGCCTTGTCCTTGTCCTGTCCGCGTCCTGCAAAGCCCAGGTAGCTCATCACGAGCAGCAACATGGTGAGACCGAAGGCGCGCTTGATGCCGCTCGGAACGCTCGAGCCAGACCAGAAGCCCTCGAGGCCCGCCGCAATGAGCAGCATGACCGCCGCGCCCGCGACGATGACGACGACGTCATTGGCTGTATCTTGCAATGATTTGAGCCTGGTTTTTCGGCCCGGCGAGACGATCGACCAACCCATGCTCATCCCCGCGGCGCCCGAGAGCACGATCGCGCCGAGCTCGAACGAGCTGTGACCGACGACGAACGTGAGGATGTTGTCGCCCGCGCCTTGCGTCGTCACGTAGCCCATCACTGCGCCGATCGTGAGGCCGTTTTGGAACAGGTAGAACGCCGAGCCGAGTCCGCCGAAGATGCCGAGCGCGAAGCAACGCAGCGCGATGCCGACGTTGTTGTTCACGTAGAAGCCCGCCATCATCGCGCCCTCACCGTCGTGCCGCCCCTCGGCGAAGCCCTTGCCGTACGCCTCGGCGAGCGGACGCAACATGGACTCCGGCGCGACCTTGTAAGCGAACTCCGGATCATGGAGCGTCGCGATCAAACCGAACGCGAACGGCACGAAGAACAAGAGGAACGCGATCATCACGGAGACCTTGCGTCGGCGAACCGCGCGAGGGAACGCGACGAAGGCGTCCCGCAATCGCGTGCGTGCGCTGCGAGGCGTCGTGTAGATAGCCGTGTGCGACTGCGCCGTGAGCGTTTGTAGATACTCGACGAGCGGCGCGGAGTAGCGGCACGCCTCTGCCCGCGCGAGATCGGCGCACACGTCTCTATAGAGAGGAGAGAGGCGCCCGAGATCGTCCGGTGACAATCGCTTGGGGCCGCGCTCTGTCGCGATGCGCGCGAGATCGCCGAGCGTCGTCCAGTCCTCGCGACGACTCGCGACGAACGCAGCTTCTGTGACGCGAGATGCGAGCGCCACTAGTGCCTCGATTCCTTTGAATCGACGGCACTAGGAAATTCGCGGGAGCAAATTTCGGGTTTGGGCGAAGCCCAACTAGACCGTCTGGTGCCGCGATTTGCAGCGAAGCTGCTAAGTCCGCAGGACCCGGCTTTTTGCCGGAATCGCGGCATTATCTAGCCCTCGAGGATGGAGGGGCTTCGTCGCGGCCTGCGGTGAGCGCGCGATCGTACAAGAGCGCGAGCGTGCGCGACGCGTCCGGCAATCGAAAACCGAAGCGACGACTGATGGGTCCGATGATCATCTGCGCGAGCTCGTCCTCGCGCGCGGGACCGAGCGTGCCGCGGCGACGCAAGAAGAGCTCGAGAGCGGCGCGCTCGTCGGCGGTCAACGCGACTTCACCTGGGAGCGCGGCCACCTCGGCGGGCTGCGGTGGAGGCCAGATCCGAGCGACGCCCGAGCGGACGTTGTGCGGCGCGACGATCACCATCGTGCCCGCGACGAGATCACCGATGCGCTGAAATCGCCCTGAGATCGTCATCGAGACCACACCCGCGACATAGCCGAACGGAAGCATGTCTGCCGCGCGCAACAGGTTTCGCAAGATCGCGTGGCTCGCGCCGATCGGGCGACCTGTGGTGGTCACGACGCGCAGTCCTGCCGCCATCTTCCCTGGCGTTCGTCCTTTGATCGCCTCCCATGCAGCGAAGTAGACCCACTGCGCGCAGAACAGCACGATGAGGATGAAGCCTACGCCGATGCCCGCGGTCTCTGGCACGGTGTCGCCGAACCCAGCCGCGCCCGCGATCGCCAAGATGACGATGATCACGGACGACGCACGGCTCGACACAGACGTCGCGATCGAGACGCCTGAGCACATCGTGTTTCGACATCGCGTCGCCGGTCCTGCGCGTCGCGCTCTGGCGTATCTGCTCGACTTGCTGGTTTGCTA
>JANYHY010000767.1 GCA_025362165.1 Myxococcales bacterium
TAAATCCAAGGGCAACGACGTCATCATCTTCGACACCGCAGGGCGCCTCGCCATCGACGAAGCGTTGATGAGCGAGCTCGCCGACATCAAGAAGGCGACCGCACCGCAGAACATCTTCTTGGTCGTTGACGCGATGATCGGTCAAGACGCCGTCAAGGTCAGCAAGGGGTTCGACGACACACTCGACCTCACCGGTGTCATCCTCACCAAGCTTGACGGTGACGCACGCGGCGGCGCGGCGCTCAGCATCAAAGAGGTCACGGGCGCGCCCGTTCGCTTCGTCGGCATGGGCGAGGCGAGCGACAAGTTCGAGGAGTTCCGTCCCGAGGGAATGGCGAGCCGCGTGCTCGGCATGGGCGACGTCGTCGGCCTGATGAAAGACTTCGAAGAGGTCATCGATCAGAAGAAGGCCGCCGAAGACGCGATGCGCATGCTCGAAGGGAACTTCACCCTCGAGGACTTCTTGCAGCAGGTGCGCACGATCCAGAAGATGGGATCGTTGAAGGACATCGTCGGCAAGATGCCCGGCATGGACGCCATGATGCCTGCGGACGCGAACCTCGACGATCGCGAGCTCGTTCGGATCGAGGCGATGATCAACAGCTTCACCCGCACCGAGCGACGCGATCCGTACACGCTCGTACGCGAACCCGAGCGCGCGGGGCGCATCGCGAAGGGCTCCGGCACCAAGCCCGAAGCCGTGACGGAGCTCGTGCAGAAGTTTCTGTTCATGAAGCAGATGATGGAGAGCCTCGGCGGCGCCGGCGGCGGCCTCGGCGGACTGCTCGGCAAGATCCCGGGCATGAAGAACATCAACATGGCGCGCAACCTCCAGAAGGCGATGAAGGGCGGCGGATTCCCCGGGATGCCTGGCATGGGAATGCCCGGTATGGGGATGCCCGGCATGGGTTTTCCTGGGATGGGGATGCCCGGGATGGGTACGGAGGCGAGCGGCGAGAGCCTCACCAAGATGAAGACGCTGAGCGACAAAGAGCGCAACGCGAAGAAGGCGCAAAGAAAGCGCGAAAAAGAAGCTCGTAAGAAGAGTCGGCGTTGAAGGGAGAGCGAGTCAGATGCGGATGGTGAAACTTCTCGTGGTGGCGATGATGGCGATGGCGCCGCTGATGATGGCGACTGCGTGCGTGGGCGGGTCGAAGGGATTGAGCTCCGAGGACAAGGAGAAGCTCGCCCCGTACATCTTGGAGAGCGAGCCCGCAGACCTTCAACACAAGGTCGACATCAACTTCGAGAACAAGGTGCACCTCATCGGCTACAAAGCCGATCCGGAGCTCGCCAAGCCGGGGACCGATCTCAAGATCACCTGGTACTGGCGCTGCGACGACACGTTGGATGACGGGTGGTCGCTCTTCACGCACATCGCGGACGACGCGGGCAAGACCGACAACATCGACTGGGTCGGACCGATCCGCGAGAACCGCGACAACAAGATGCTGCTCGGACCCTCTCGCTGGGAGAAGGGCAAAGTCTACGTGGACGAGCAGACCTACAAAGTGCCTGATTTGAAGGGCAGCGAGCTCACGTTCATGCTCGGCATCTGGAAGGGCAACGCGCGCCTGCGCATCGTCACGGGGCCGAACGACGGAGACAACCGCGGCATCGGCGCGAAGCTGAAGACCGGCATCGCGCCCGCGGCTCCGGTGGAGAATCAGCAACACACGGAGGTGCCCACAGCGCTCCCGTACAAGCTCGCGGCGACCGACAAGATCACGATCGACGGCAAGGCAGACGACAAGGCGTGGGGAGGCGCGCCTGTCCTCGGCCCTTTTGTCGAAGTGGGAACGGGTAAGCCGAATACCTCGTTCCCGGTCAACGCGACCGCGAAGCTCGCGTACGACGAAAAGAATCTATATGTGCTTGCTGAAGTCCACAGCGCGGACGTGGTCGGCGGTTGGGACGAGAAGAACAAAACCAAGGACGTCGATCAGTGGACCGTGAAGGGTCAGCCCAAGTGCTGGACCAAAGACACGATCGAGATGATGATCGAGCCAGACGCAGAGGGCACGAACACGAACTACTACGAGCTGCAGATCTCGCCTCAAAACAAGGTGTTTCGCTCGCAGTATGACGGCTACAACGATCCCAAGACGGAGCCGAATGGTCCGTTCGGTCACGAGGAGTGGGACCCGAAGATGAAGAGCGCAGTGACCGTGCGCGGCAAGCTGCTCGGCTCGTACGAAGACGTCGGCAAGTTCACGGGCGACGCGGGGGACAACGGCTATACGGTCGAGGCGATGATCCCGTTCGCGGCGTTCAACAAGCCAGGGCAGCATCCGCCGAACCCCGGCGACACGTGGCGCGTGAACTTCTACGCGATGAGGCAGAACAACGGCGTCGCGTGGGCGCCGATCCTGGGGCCGGGCAACTTCCACAAGGCGAGCTTCTTCGGTCGCTTGACGTTCGGGGTGATCGCGGGCGTTGTCCCAGGCATGGTGGATCCCGCGCGCATGAACGAGGCGATGGGGCTCACGGACGGCGCGACTCCCGGCTCGGTCGCGCCGTTCCCCAAGGGCATCTTGCCGATGCGCGGCCTCGTGCCCCAGCCGACGCCTTAGCCGCAAATTACGTTCTTGGAACGAGCTCGCGTACCATGACGCGATGCCTAGATTGTGGCCCTTTGCGGTCGTGCTCGCGGTCGCCGCGCCAGCGCTGGCGGACGAGAAGTCCAACCCGTCCTTCACGCTCAGCAAAGAGATGTCCTCTTCGGTGCCGGCTGCTCGGGCTCATGCTCTGGCGGCGCAAGGCAAATGTCCGGAAGCGCTCGATGCCTTCGACGAGGCGCTTCGGCACACCAACGATCCAGTTCTTTTCCGAGATCGCGGCCTCTGCCACGACAAGCTCGATCATCGATTCCCTGCGATAGATGACTATCGGGCCTACCTGACTGCGATGCCGAACGCGAGCGACTCTGATCGCATTCGCGCGCGCCTGGATACGCTCGAGTCGCAGGTGCCTATCGAGCAACGCTCCCTCGGACAAGGGGGCGACTACGAGTTCGAGATGCGCGGCGGGGTCGGGTCGCTCGAGCGCTCGTCTCGCAAGACCGCCGACGACGAGCAAGCCGCGGTGAAGGCGCAGGCCGCAGACGAGCGTCCGCTACGCGAGATCGAGGCCACCGAGAAGAACGAGCGCGAGACACGCACGTCACCGCTGCGCGATGGCCGCGGTCCGATCCTCGGGTTTTACGGGATGCCGCGCGGCTGGACCTCCAGCACGTTCGGAGTCACGCAGTCATACGGTCTCGCGCTTCGCTACTCGTTCGGCGCCGTGAGCTCCCTCATCAGCGAGTTCGGGTACGAGAACGCCCAGAGCACCGGCACCGCGTCGCAGCTCGGCGGTCTCACGGTCTTCGCGGGCTACGAGGCGCGCTTCTCACTCGACCACTGGTCTTCGAATCACATCGTCCTCGGCGCGGGTCTCGGCTACGAGCACCTCAAGCAAGGCTCCACCGGCTTCGTGTATTCGACGTTCGTTCCACGCGGTCGTTTGGGTTACCGGCACGTGTTCGGTCGCGTGATCGGCCTCGAGTTCACCGCGGACGGCGGAGTCGGCGTCACGCGCGCCATCGGCTCGGATCTCACGGAGACGAACGGCGTCTTCGGAGGCAGCATCGCGCTTCTCGTGGGTTTTTAGCTAGCGCACGCCAGCCCCCTCCAGCTCCCCCACGTTCGTGGGGGAGGGCAGAGCGATCAGAACGTCGGGATGTGTCTTCGAGGCCGTGGGGAGGTTGGGAGTGGGCTTAGTTTGGCGGCGGGGCAGGAGAGTCGGAATCGGCGGCTTCGTCTGCGCTGCGCTCGACGGGGCCGTAGCCTTCTCGGCGGTAGTAGTAATACTGCTGGTAGTAGTAGCTGTAGCTGGTGCGCGTCAGGTCGACGGCGTTGAGGACTGCGCCCGCGACGGGTGCGTCGACGTCGCGCAAAGCTCGCAGACCTTGGCGCGCCAAGTGGAAGCTGGTGGAGAACGCGCGAATCACGAAGATGGTCGTGTCCACCAACGTTGACACGATCGCGGAGTCCGTCACGGCGGCGAGCGGCGGGCTGTCGATGATCACGCGGTCGAAGTGCTCGCGCAGCTCGTCCAAAAATTTACGAAAGCGCTCCGAGTGCAGCAAATCAGCCGGGTTCGGGGGCGCGGAGCCCGCGGGGATGCACCACAGGTTCGGGATCTCGCCGCCTTGCGGTCCGGCCTTCGCCGGCTTCGCGACCTCTGGGAGCGTCGCGTCACCAACGAGCACGCTCGTGAGACCAATGTCGCCCACGCACCCGAAGACGCGATGCAGGCGAGGTCGGCGCAGGTCGCAGTCGAGGATGCACACCTTGAGGCCGCTCTGCGCCATCGCGATCGCGATGCTGCACGCGACAGTGGTCTTGCCCTCCGACGGCGCAGAGCTCGTCACCAAGATCATGCGGTGTGGCTTGTCTGGGCTCATGAACGTGAGGTTCGTTCGGAGCGTTCGCGCGGCCTCGGCCACGCCGCTCAGCGGGCGCTGGTGCACGTAGATCGCCGGATCGTCGCTCGCCCTGCGCGGCAAATCTCCGTGGCGACGACGACGGCCCTTCTTGCCCTTGACCTTGTCATCCTCTTCGAGCGCCGGGAGCATCCCCATGAAGGTGACGCCGAGCTTCTCTTCGACATCCGTGGGCGCCTTGAGCGAGGTGTCGATCTGCTCGCGCAGCACCGCGAGTCCTAGACCAAGCAGCAAGCCCACGAGCGTCCCGACTCCGAGGTTCACCAGCGTGTTGGGACGAATGGGCGCCTTCGGATCAGACGCATCGTCCACGATGTCTACGTTGTTGACCCTCATGCGCCGGGCCAAATCAGCCTCTTTCATGCGCTCGAGGAGCGTGTCGTACATCTTCTCGTTCTGGTCGCGCTGGCGATCGAGGCGGTGATACTCGAGCTCCTTCATGTTGAGTTCGACGGCACGCTTGCGCGCGTCGTCATACAGCGCGGCCTCGCCGGTCTCTTCGCGGTTGATGACCGCGAGATCTCTCTCCACCGCGCCTTGGATGTTCCGCACTTCGTCCACGAGCGAGTGCTTGCTCTGCGACAGCTTCTCGTCGGCGCTCAACACGAGCGGGTGGTTCTCTCCCTTTCCGCCGGCGATGAGCTCCTCACGCTCCTTCTTCGCCGCGAGGTACTGCCCGCGCAGCGCCTGCAAGAACGAGCTGTTGAGAAGCTCGGACGCTGGGAGCACATCTACGTTCTCGATCGTGATCTTCGACAGCTCCGCGTGCCGCGCCATCAGCTCTTGCTTCTTGGTGCGCGTGTGCGTGAGCGCTTCATCGTA
>JANYHY010000782.1 GCA_025362165.1 Myxococcales bacterium
CTCCACCTCGATGTTGTCGCTCCCCTTCTCGTCGATGAAGATCGTCTTCTTGCCGTGGAGCAGAATGTGCCCGGCTTCATGAAAGAACGTAAACCAGAGGTGATCCTCGCGTTTGTATCGCAGGCTCAGTTGAATGAGCGCCTTGTCCTTCGACAGCCAACGAGCGACGCCGCTCAAGTGTGTCTTCGGCAGCTCTGGGATAAACGCGACTGCCACCCCTGCGGAGGCACACGTCTCAACAAGCTTCTCTTGCACGTCGGGAAACGAAGTCGTGGTGAGCGACCGAGCATCTGACAGGACTGCGCGGAACTTCGCTTTGTCGAACGGCGAGCACTCGATCCCTTCGGCTTCGATCTCGCCACGTCGAATCCACGCGGTCACAGACTCGGGAGCAGCCTTGAACGCAGGTGACCGTCGATAGGCCACCTGCATCTGCCCGAAGCTGGCGTCCCAACCAGCGACGGACCCGACCCCGAAGAAGCGGAGCAGCTTGCGCACCAAATCGGTGTCGTTCTTTGGCGCGTCGATGCACCCGTCCTCGACCATCGCTTTGATCGGGAAGCGTTTCGCCCACTGAGTCTGGTGCACGAAGGTGTCGTCCTCACCACCCCTTGCCAAATAGAGGCGGTAGTTCGATTCGAGGTTCTGCCAAAGGACGGCCGGGCGACCGAGCACGCGCTCCAATTGAAGCGCCGTCTCGGGCGTGATGCTCGCCTTGCCGTGGATGATCTCGGAAATGGTCTTCAGCGGGCGCCCACACCGAGTGGCGAGCTCGGCCTTCGTCATCCCACGTGCCGCGAGGTACTCCTCGAGCACCTCCCCAGGTCGTGTGGCGTAGTCCGGCTCGTAGCGGATGAGTTTGGTGTTGGTCATCAGTGGTAGTCCACGATTTCAAGGATGGTGATCTCGGTCACTTGCTGCAAGTCGATGCCGCCGTCGGGACTTCGCGGGATGGGATCGTGGGCGGGCTCGAAGACGACACGAAAGGGATGCTCAGCGTCCACGGCGAAGCATCCCTTTCGCTCAGCTTTGAGCTGGTGTCGTCGATCCGGGGGTTGCGTCGGCACATGCCCAAGCGTCGGCGCAGCCCGCAGAACGGCCAAGCGGAGTCGGATTTGCCGAGCGCTGGTAGCCCCGTAGTGCCTTTTCAGTAAGGCGTCCTCGTTCAGCACCTTGGCGAGCTTGCTGCTCTTGAAGAAGATTTCCACGGGCGTGTCGGTTCCAGTGTTCGACGCCAGCATAGCTCCTCCTCAGCCGTCGATCGTCAGGCTCTCGATCGCGGGCTTGCCAGCATCGACACGGGCGCCGTTGATGCGTGACATGAGCTGCCTCAGGTGAGGCTTAAGCCACGCCTTCGGATTGCCCTGAACGAGCTCGACCGACCAGTTGTAGTAGCCGTCGCCTTTTCCGCCGATCTTGATCTCGGAGACGGCCGCACACCCGAACGTGAAGTTGAGCGTGCGGCGCAGGAACCGTTCCCAGTGAAAGCGATCGCCCGCATCCTCCCCAGTTGGCACGTCGAAGTGCTCGAGCGCCTTCGGCGGCGATGTCAGCGTCGTCTGCTGAGTCGTGAATCGCATGCGGCGCGTGCCCTTAACCTGGTTACAGACCTTGCAGAGCGTCTGGAGATTGTCGGCGTGGTTTGCTCCGCCAACGTGCCACGCGATGATGTGATCAACCTGAAGGAGCTTCTTCGTGCCACACGCGAGGCAACGGCTTCCATCGCGCCGCTTCACTTGCTCTTTCACTGCATCGTCGGGTTCACGCTCGGTCGGAGCTTCGGTCCCAGCCTTCGGTTGGACGATCGGGGCTCCGCCCTCGGCACGCGCTAGGCAGCCCTCGTAGTAGGAGCGGAATTGCTCGAAGCGGGGAAAGAGCGTCCGCCAGAACTTACTTGCGTTGACGTACTCGGCCATGAGTGCGTCCTGGACCTCGCTGAGGCGCAGATCTCGCTTGCGGTGGTCCCGCGCCAGAGTATCGAGGTCGTGTTGATCGCGGACCTCGAAGGGATAGAACTGGGGCACACCGTGGCCCTGTGCGATGTGTCGCGCGAGGTGGAAGATGTCGAATACGAGATCGTTTG
>JANYHY010000787.1 GCA_025362165.1 Myxococcales bacterium
CGAAGTGGGTACGGCGGATGGGGTGATGGATGTTCATGTCCATTCGCCGGCTGGTTCTGGGCCGTTTCGTACTGTCGTTCTCTATCCGGACGCGTTTGGTGTGCGACCGGCGATGCAGGACGTTGGCGCGAGGCTCGCTCGGGAAGGGTACCTCGCGGTGGTCGTGAATACGCTTTATCGCTCTGGGAACTTCGCGCCGTTCGAGATCGCTACCACCTTCACCAATCCGCCCGAGCGCGCGCGCATTGGCGGCATCATGCAGAAGGCGAACGGCGAAGCGGTGATGCGCGACACGGGCTCGCTGCTCGATGCGCTCTCGAAACAAGAGCCGCGCGCCAAGACGGATCGGTTCGCCTGCTTTGGCTACTGTATGGGTGGGCGATTGGCGTTCATTGCGGCCACAACGTTCGGCGACCGCCTCGCTGCTGCGGCCTCGTTCCACCCCGGACACCTGGTGACGGACGCACCCGAGAGCCCACATTTGAATGCGAGCAAAGTGCGCGCGCGCCTCTATTTCGGTATGGCCGACAACGACGCGAGCTGTAGCCCGGAGAGCCAAGCGAAGCTGAAGGCCGCGCTCGACGCCGCAAAGGTCCAAGTCGAGCTCGAGGTCTATACGGGAAAACTACATGGGTTTGCGGTCACCGACTTTCCTCCGACGGTCTACGACGCGGAAGCCGACGAGCATCATTGGGACAAACTGCTTGGCCTCTTGAAGGAAACTCTATGAATTAGGGCTTCGATTCCTTGATGGTGATCGTCATCGATCGCCGCGCGCTGCCAGGCGCGAACCCCTGTCCCCTCACGCGCTGGACCATGCAATTGGCAACGTTTGGCGAGAGTGTGGAGCTCCCGAGCGCTGCTGCAGTGACCTCTCCTGAAGGCGCGATCGACACTGCCACGGTCACCACTCCCGGCACGACGGTCGGATCCTGCGCTAGCCCGGCGTTCACGCACATCTTCACTCGTGGACGGAGCTGCGCGACCTTCGGAGCGTCTCCTGCAATCGTGTTCGAGCCCGACACGTCCACAGTCACGGGCGGAAGTGGTGGTGTGGTGTTGCCTGTGAGACCAGGCACAGGCGGGTTCCCCGTGCCTCCGCAGTTCGCCCTCGCGCCGCAGATTGGGTTGTTGGTGAGCTGATTCAACACCTGCTGCGTGATCTCTCGCGAGTCCGCGGGCGCTGGCGCTTTGTGATGAGCGACGGACACGTCTTCGAGCAATGTCGCGTCTGCAAGAGCGGCGGAGTCCGAGGCGTCTGCGCCGACAATTGATGTGTCAACGATCGAGGTGTCCTCGATCGGCGAAGCGTCTTGCGCAGGCTCGGTCGCGGGAACCTCGGCGCGCTGACACGCAATCGGGCTCACGCCGAGAACTGCCGCAAAGATCCGTAGCCATGCTTGGCGCGATCGCATCGTCCGATGTTACCCGACGGTGCTAGCTTGACCATCGTCCATGGGCCTTGAAGCGCTCGCACCTGGCGCCGTGTTCGCGGGGGACTACCGCGTCGTTCGCCCGCTCGCCGCGGGAGGCATGGGCGCGGTGTATGTCGCGCAGCAAATCTCCACGGGCAAGCAGCGGGCGCTCAAGGTGATGCTGCCCGCGTTCGTCGCGCAGCCCGATCTCAGGCGACGCTTCGAGCAAGAGGCGCGCGCCGGAGCGAACATCGCGAGCGAGCACGTCGTCGAGGTGCACGCAGCAGGCGTCGATCCGCAGACCGGCGTCCCGTACCTCGTGATGGAGCTTTTGGTCGGTGAGGACCTCGGGGCGCGTGTGCGTTCGCGCGGTCCGCTCGCGCCCGCGGAGGCGAAGCTCGTCTTCGATCAGCTCTGTCATGGGCTCGCTGCGGCGCATGCGGCGGGCGTCGTTCACCGCGATCTCAAGCCAGAGAATGTGTTCCTCGCGCAGTCGAACCGCGCGGACGTCGCGTTCACGGTGAAGATCCTCGACTTCGGGATCGCCAAGCTACTCGCGGAGGGAGCGACGTCATCCACGTCTGCGGTGGGTACGCCGTTGTGGCTCGCGCCAGAGCAAACCGACAGCAGGCCAGTCACGCCGGCGACAGACGTCTGGTCGCTCGGTCTGCTCGCGTTCACGGCGATCACCGGCAAGCACTACTGGCGATGCACCGATGGACCCAGCGCGACGGTGAGCCAAGTGATGCGCGAGATCCTCGTCGACCCGATGCCGTTCGCCTCCCAGCGCGCTGCGTCGCTCGGTTGCGCTTTGCCCGCCGGCTTCGACGCGTGGTTCCATCAGTGCGTCGCTCGCGAGCCCGCGCAGCGGTTCCAGAGCGCCGCGGAGGCTGGCGCTGCGCTGTCCGCGTTGTGGTCCAATCCGCCCGCATCGATCTCCGCGCCGTATGCTCAATCGATCGCGATGGCGCCGATGTACAGCGGATATCCGCAGCGCGCCGAGTCGAGCTCGATGATGAAGCCTCTCTTGATCGCCGGCGCGATCATCGGCGGAGT
Source organism: Myxococcales bacterium (assembly GCA_025362165.1). GTDB lineage: Bacteria > Myxococcota_A > Polyangia > Polyangiales > Polyangiaceae > JANYHY01. The sequence continues at coordinate 2,472 of JANYHY010000787.1, forward strand.
GTTCCTCCTCGCTGGCGTCGAGACGATCGTGTGGCTGCACCACAATGACAACGATCCGCCTCCGAGTAGAAGCGATGCAGGGTCTGACGCGCGCGCGATCACGGAAGAGAAGCGATCCAAGCCTTGATCGTCGCCACACCGGTGGGATCGATCGCGTTCGTCGCGAGCGGCGGCATCTCCCAACCGTCATGACGATGCATCATGCGCACCCAAACGCCGCTCATGTCTGGGTTGCCCGGCACCACCGCGATCGTCACGTTCGGCGGTATGACGTGCTTCATCACCAAACCGAATGACGTCTTGTACGCGCCGGTGTCCGCGGGCGTCGTGTCCGTGCTCGCGACGTTCAAGCGCAGCGCTGTCTGCATGGCGAGCTTGCTGTTGTCGTTGTGACAGTGTCCGCAGTTCGCGTGCAAGTAAGCGAGCGCGTCCTTCACGTTGCCTTGCCCGGGCACCTCGAACTCGCCTGAGGGCACCTTGGTCAGCCGCCCCTGCGATCCCAGCGTGGTGAGCAGGCCGGCGCCACCATTCGAGAGCTGCACCGCGGAGACGCCGATGAGCGTGTCGCTCACGTTTTGATGGCAGCTGTTGCAATCAGTTTGCGAGGGGACGTCGTGTGTGGTGCCGAGCGCAGCCTTCTGGCCGAGCGGGGTTGCGATCGCGTCGGAGCCGTCGGCGTTCCAGAGGTATGCGACCTCGAACCACGCGACGTCTGTCTTCTTCCACAAGAGCCGAGTCTCGACCAGCTTGCCGCCAGCGCGGAACTCCTTCCACGCCTTGGTGCCCACCGGAAAGACCCAGCCGTCCATCGTTGACGTATCAACCTTCAAGGCTTGCGGCAGCAACAAATAGCGGGTCTTCGTCGCGCCGTCCGACCAGAGCTCATAGCGCGGCGCGTACGCGATCACGCCGGGCGCGAGCGTCCGCATTGCGAAGTCCGAGTAGAGCCCGGTGTCCGAGAGTTTGTCAGGGCCCGTGACGGGCGGCACGCTGGAGTCCAGCTCGGGAGGCGGCTGCTTGTGCACATCCATGCCGGCGTCAGCGATCGACGCGTCATCGATCGAGACGACCGCGGGCGTGGACCCACAAGCGACGAGCAAGACCAACGCGACCGATCGCATCAAAGCTCAGGTTAGCACCGCAACGCGCGGGTCGCGCCGATCCGGCCGCAGAGAGCGCCCAGCAGCGCGCCCGCGATGACATCGCTCGGAAAGTGAACACCGAGCACCACGCGCGACATCGCGACTCCGATCGCGAACGCGCTCGCGAGGACGATCACTCCGACTCTCGACTGCGCTGGTGCGGGATCTGCGAGGGCCATCGTGATCACGAACGCCGCGAACGCGAAGGAGCCGGCCGCGTGTCCGCTCGGGAATGATGGATCGGTGGGCGCTGCGAAGCACAGCGCGTGCACGCCGGGCACACATGCGCACGGTCGCGCTCGGCCGACGATCGCCTTGATCACGAACACGATCACCGTGACCGCCACCAGCGTCCCGAGGAGCCAGCCCGTCACCCGCCGAGCGCGCGCAGCGAGCAGCAACGGCGCGAGCGCGAGCAAGCCCCAGCCGCCGCCGACCGCAGAAAGAACGACCATTGCACTATACAACCAACCGTCGGTTCGCCCGGAATACAGCCAGGACAGCAGCGCGCGGTCGATGTCGCCCACGCTTCGACCCTACCATTGACAGAGGCGTGGGGTTGCCGTCCGATGGGTGCATGCGCACTGCCGTCTTCTGTCTCGCTCTGATGTTCGCGTGCGGAGGCGGCACCGATGCAGCCGGTCCTACGGACAATCCGAAGTTCGCCTACGCGTGCAGCGACGACTCGCTCTACAAAGTCGACATCGCCACGCACGCCATCAACCTCATCGGTCAGCTAACGGGCTGCTACGAGGCGGCGATCATCAGCGACATCGCGGTCGACGCGAACGGCACGATCTACGTGGTCAACGGGAGCCTCAACACGGCGAACCCCGCGACGGGCGCGTGCACCAAGATCGGCACCGGCACGGTCAACACGACGGGCCTGACGTTCTTGCCCAAGGGTGTGCTCGATCCCGCCGGTGAGGTGCTCGTAGGTTACGATGGCGGCACGTACGAGCTCATCGACATCAAGACTGGCAAGACTCAAACGCTCGGCTACTTGAGCAAGAACCCCTTGGTGACGCTCTCCTCGAGCGGAGACGTCGTCTACACGAAGGACAAACACCTCTACGTGACGGTGCACGGCGTCGGTGAGGACGGCAAGGCGTGCGGAGACTGCTTGGTAGAGGCAGACCCGCTGACCGGCGCCATCATCAAGTCCTTTGGCGACATCAAACACCCCGACGTCTACGGCCTCGCGACGTGGGGCTTCGACGTGTTCGGCTTCACCAACGGTGGAGCGTTCTTCCAGATGCACCGCACCGGCGACACGCTCACGATCACCGATGTGAAGATCTCGAACGCGCCGAAGGTGCCGATCAAGTTCGGCGGCGGAGCGACGTCGACGCTTTGAAGAGCTCGCGCAAGTCGTGGATCGGTGCGTTGGTGACGACGCTGGCGCTCGTCGCGCTGTGGAAGTTGAGCTCCGGTCCGAGCGTGGACGATCAGAAATCCGGCTTGGATCAGGCACCCGCGTGCATCGGTGACAAGTCATGCGTCGTGCGGCGCGTCGACCAAGTGAGCGCTCTCGGCAACTTGATACCGCCTTCGGCGGACATCGACGGCCTTCGGCGTAGCGGAGGTGCCGTTGGCACGCACCAGTTGAACAATCGAGACGCGTTCTTACTCGGCAAAGCGCTGCACGCGTCGCTGGACAAAGACGACTGCGACGCCGCGACGGAGCTCGCGGGTGGGCTCGAGAGACTCGACGTGAGCCGCGCGACTGACGCGCCGCTCGCAGACGCCATCGACGCGGCGCTGCTCGGGCGAAGAGGATATTGCGCGCTCAAGATGCGTCCTTCGATCGAAGCGCCGACGCCTGGCTCGTCCATCAGACTCGAGCGCGGCATGTGCGAGGGCGAGTGTCCTGCCTACGCCGTCACGATCACCTCCGAGGGCGAGATCACCTTCGAGGGGGCGGTGTACACGGCGAAGAAGGGAGTCGCTCGCGCGAAGATCGACGCGCCGCGCGCGAGAGAGCTCTTCGATGCGTTCGAGCGAATGAGCTTCAGCAAGCGGCCCTCCAAGGTCGGCGACGGCATC
>JANYHY010000829.1 GCA_025362165.1 Myxococcales bacterium
ATCGCCATCTTCCCGCTGATCGTGAGCCTCGCGTGTGCGTTGTTGCTCTTGCAGATGGCGTTGAAGGACGCGCGCTTCTTCGTACCGCTCGCGCTCGTCGTGCTCACCACGTTCGCGCCAGTGATGCTCGCGCAGCGGCGGATGAAGCGGCTGTTCCTCTCGGGGGACGTGCACCGCGTGCTCGAGAGTTGGCGTCGCTCCATCGAGCGCGTGATGTATCCGGAGACGATGGCGCCGTTGATGATCGCCACGGCGTACGCGTCCTACGGATGGATCGACGCCGCACGCAGCGCGCTTGGTCGCGCACAGAAGGGGCCCGCTTGGGACGCCGCGATCGAGCAGCGGTTGTTCGTGGAGGCTCTGCTCGACACGTTCGAGGGAGACGCCGCGTCAGCGCTCACGAAGGCAGAGGCGCTCACCAAGCTCCCGATGCCCGTCGCGGGCCCGCTCCAGCGCCGTCGAGTCGGCAAGCTTCGCGATGGCGTCGCCGCGATGGTCCGCGCGTTCCAGCACGCGAGCCGCGAAGGCGACGCGCGCGTCCTCGAAGACGCAGCCAGCATTTCGCCGCTCGTGCACTGGGCGATGCGCTACGCCGGCGCGATCGTCGCGATCGATCATGGCAGCGCGCGCGCAGCGACTGAGCTCCTCGCCAACGCGCCCGCTTGGCCCAGGGAGAGCGCGTTCAAGAGCTTCGACGATGAGCTTCGCGGAAAGCTCACCGCGGCGTAGTACCCTCCACGCATGTCACGAGAGCTGCTCGAGCGATTCTACGAAGGCTTCAAGAAGCGCGATCCGGAGGCGATGGCAGCTTGCTACGCGGACGACATCGCGTTCTCCGATCCTGTCTATGTCGATCTCCATGGGGAGCGCGCGCGAGACATGTGGCGCATGCTTGCGGGCCGCGCGAAAGATCTCGATCTCACCTACGAGATCAAGAGCGCGAGCGACACGCGCGGTGAGGTGCACTGGGACGCGCGCTACACGTTTTCGCTCACGGGCCGCAAAGTCCTCAATCGAATCGACGCGACGCTCGAGATCAAAGACGGCAAGATCATCAAGCACACGGACGTCTTCGACTTCTGGAAATGGTCGCGACAAGCGCTCGGCGCGCCGGGCCTGTTGCTCGGCTGGTCTCCGATGCTCAAGAACAAGGTCCGCGGCAACGCGAGCAAGGCGCTCGACGAGTTCCAAGCCGCGAAAACTTCGAAGTCAGTTGCGTGAGACGACGAACGCAGCGCTCGCGAGGATGATCGCGCCTCCGATGAACGTGGCGACCGTGACCTCTTGATGGAGGAACACAGCGGCCGTCAGCACCGCGACGAAGGGCTCGAGCAAGGTGAGCGTCGAGGCGCGGCTCGCTTGAATGCGCCGCAACCCCCACACGAACAAAAGCCCAGCGACCGCGCCCGGACCGATCGCGCCAAGCAACAGCCAGCCCAACGCGTGCGCGTCCGTGTGCGCCCACGCGCCTGCAGGGACGAAGTACCAGAGCAATGGCACTGAGACGAGCCCGTGGAAGAACGCGAGCTCGCTCCCTGAGAAGTACGGTGTGAGCCGCTTGTTGACGATCACGTTCGAGGCGTAAAAGAGCGCGCTCGCAGCTCCAAATGCAGCACCCAGCAGATCGCTAGGTTTGCGATCGGCGGTCCACGGGTGCAGCAAAATCACAAGTCCGCAGAACCCCGCGAACGCGGTGACATACGTGCGCAGCTTGGATTTCTCGTTCAAGAAGATCGGAGCGGCGAGCGCGACGAACAGCGGCGCGAGGTAGTGCGTGACGACTGCGATCGCGACGCTGGTCGTCTGGTACGCGCGGAAGAACAGCACCACGTTCATCGCGTCGGTCACGCCCAGCCCTACGAGCGCTATCCACGCGCGGAGCGGGGCCCGCACTCTCACGCGATCGCGCAGCATGATCGGGGCGGCGCCCACGGTCAGCGCGATCATGACGATGAGCGACTCGAGCGACGAGTCCAGGCCGCCGAACCTCGAGATGCGATCCAGGATGAGCGGCCACAGCCCCCAGCTCGACGCGGCGATCGCGACCATCGCGTAGCCAGTCGCGTGAGTCTTCGCGTCGGCGGCGGTCGTCACCCGAGTTGTTTCTTGAGAGACGCAACGAGCATGAGCGCGTCCAATGGCGTGAGTCGATCTGGATCGATCGCCTTGAGCATCTCCGCGACGAGATCGTTGGGCCCGGGGGAGGGCGGTACAAACAGATCAAGCTGCGGTCGCTTCGAACCCGGCTGATTTTGTGCCGATTCGAGATCGTCGAGCAGGACCTTCGCGCGCGCGATCACTGGCTCGGGTACGCCCGCCAGGCGCGCACACGCGACGCCGTAGCTGCGTGAAGCTGCGCCGCGAGAGAGCTTGTGCAAAAAGACGATGTCGCCTTCGTGCTCGCGCGCGGACACGCTCCAGTTCTCGCTGCCGGACTTGGTCTTCACGAGCTCTGTGAGCTCGTGGTAGTGCGTCGCGAACATCGCGCGGCAGCCGACGGCGTCGTGCAAGTGCTCGGCGACCGCCCACGCGATCGCGAGTCCGTCGTAGGTGCTGGTGCCGCGTCCGATCTCGTCGAGCACCACGAGCGATCGCCTCGTCGCGCGCCGCAGGACGTTCGCGGTCTCCTTCATCTCCATCATGAAGGTGCTCTCACCGCCGGCGAGGTTGTCGCTCGCGCCCACGCGCGTCAGCACGCGATCCACGACGCCGATGCGCGCGCGCTTGGCAGGTACAAACGAGCCCATTTGAGCCATGATCACGATCAGGGCGACCTGGCGCATGAGGGTCGACTTGCCCGCCATGTTCGGACCCGTCACCAACCATAGGCGTGCGTCTTGGCTGTCTGCGGTGGCGTCGAGGGTCACGTCGTTGGGTACGAAGCGACCCTCCGCGGCGAGACGCTCGACGACGGGGTGGCGGCCGTCCTCGATCTCGAGGCGCGTGCTCTTGTCGACCTCTGGCTTGCAATAGTCGTGTCGGTGCGCGACCTCCGCGAGCGCGCACGCCCAGTCGAGCTCTGCGAGTCGCCCGGCTGCGCGACGCAATCGTTCGGCGTGTGACGCGAGGTGACCGACCAGCGCGAGGAAGAGCTCGTCTTCGCGCGACTGCGCTCGGTCGGACGCGTGCTCGAGCTTGTCCGCGAGCGTGTCGAGCTCATCGGTCGTGTAGCGCTCACCGGTCGCGATGGTCTGCTTGCGCCGGAACGTCTGCGGGACCTTGCTCGTGTGAGAGCGCGTGACCTCGATGTACCAGCCGAAGACGCGCGTCACCCGCAATTTCAGGCTCGGTATGGAGGTCTCTGAGCGCAGGCGCGCCTCGAGCTCCACGATGAGCCGCTGGCCGTTCTCCCCGAGACCGCGCGCCTCGTCCAGCGACGCGTCGAAGCCGCTCTTGATCGCGCCGCCGTCGGAGACACGCAACGGTGGATCCACCGAGAGCTCACGCTCGAGCTTGTCATGTAGATCCGCGCAGACGTCGAGCCACGGCTCTTCGGGGAACACTCCGAATGCGTCGCGCGCGGAGCGATCCGGGCAGGCGGCCATCGCGCGCTCGATCGCAGGGAGCTGCGCGAGAGACGCTCGGAGCGCGGACAGATCTCTCGGCATCGCGCGACCGAGCAGCACCTTGATCGTGAGCCGCTCGAGATCACGAATGTCTCCGAGTCGTGCGCGCAGCTCTTTGCGCAAGCCCGGCTGCGACACCATCAGCTCGACCGCGTCCAAGCGCCGGCGGATCGTCGGGACGTCCGTCTTTGGCGCGAGCAACCTCCGTCGCATCAAGCGCGCGCCGGGAGCGGTCAGCGTCTCGTCGAGCTGCTCGAGCAGCGTACCGCGCGTCTCTCCGGCGAAGGTCCGCACGAGCTCGAGGTGCTGCTGCGTCGATGGGTCGAGCTCGAGCGCAGTGCCGAGCTCATAGGTCACGAGCCGCGTAACCGGCAATTTCCGGCCCGCTTCCGCGATATGTGCAAGATGCAAGCATCGCGCTGCTGCGCGGCGAGCGACGACGGACGAGCAAGCCGCGAGCGCCTCGCCCTTGCCCAGCGCGTCATCCAGGAACGCGTCTGCGTTCACGATCGCGGTCGTTTGTTTGATCGACAGTCGCGGCCGCTGCGCCTTGAGCTCCTTCGTTGTCTCGAGCGCGCCAGGTCCGACCACCACCTCGCGAGGATCCAATCGGATCAGCTCGGCGCTCGCGCTAGGCACGTCAGTCGCTTCGCACGCGGAGAGCTCGCCGGTCGAGAGATCGAGCGCTGCGATGCCGAGCAGGTGCTCTTCCGCTTCGACCGCGACCAGGAAGTGATTCTCCTTCGCGACGAGGCCAGCGTCATCGAACGTGATCCCTGGAGAGACCACGCGCACCACTTGGCGCGGCACGATCCCCTTGGTTTTGGCTGGATCCGCCATCTGCTCGCACAGCGCGACAGAGAACCCTTGCTCCAGCAAGCGTTGGATGTAACCGCTCGCTGCGTGATACGGCACGCCCGCCATCGGGATGGGCTCAGGGTCGTTCTTGTTCCGACTCGTGAGGGTCAGCTCGAGCGCCTTGCTCGCCGTGACCGCGTCCTCGTAGAAGAGCTCGTAGAAGTCCCCTAGTCGGAAGAACACGAGCGCGTCAGGGTGC
>JANYHY010000851.1 GCA_025362165.1 Myxococcales bacterium
TCGTCGGCGAGCTCGTGAGCTTGGACAAAGCAGACTTCACGCTCGGACGCCGCGCCGACAACGAGGTCCTCGATGGTCCACGTGCCGGCTTGGCAGCGGAGGCGCACGTGCTGTCCGCTCACGGTGGCCTCTGGAACGACGACCTCGTTGTCGGCGCGGCGTCCGAGCGTGAAGTCTGCTTTGTCCAAGCTCACGAGCTCGCCGACGAACTCGGGCGCGTTGGTCGCGTACGTCGCGAGCAGCGACTGCGCCCCTGGAGTGAACGCGGCCTGCGGGTTTCGGCCCGGCGGCGGGCCTGGATCCAATCTCTCACGTGGCAATTGGATCGGGTTGGTGGTCAGCGTCACGGGGTTGAAGAACCGCAGGTGACGCGCCGGCAATCGTTGCGCTGGATCGTCCGCGAGGCAGCGGAAGATCTGCTTGATCTCGTCTGTCGACAAACCCGCGGGCACGTCGAACATGATCTGCGCCTTCATCGGCTTCGCGCGGGGCTTGTATCCAGGCTCGGGCACGCGGCAGGTCCACATCTCCCAGAGCGTGAGACCGAGCGCGTAGACATCATCCTCCGGCGATGCACCACCCGAGCGAATGCGCTCTGGCGCCATGTAGTTGGGAGTGCCGCCGTCGGGAGGTGCGCCCGGCCTGCGTGCGGAGACGCGCGCGCGCTCTTTGGCGAAGCCGAAATCGAGGACGACGGCCTTACCAGGAGTGCCGTCCGTGTTGGTGGTGACCATCACGTTGCCGGGCTTCAGGTCACCGTGCACGAGGCTCGCTGCATGAATTGCCGCGACGCCGCCCGCGATCTCGCTCGCGAGCCTGCGGAACTCGTCCGCCGTGTAGCCGCCCTGGGCCTTCTTGCGACGGATGTGCGTGTGCAGCGTCTGCCCAGTGATGTGCTCCATCACGAGGATCGGCCCGTAGCTCGACGGCGCGAGATCGTGCACGCGGCACACGTTCGGGTGGCTCACGCTGCGTGCGTGGAGCAGCTCTTGGCGGAGCGCCTCGTCGTCTCCCGGCATGCGGGATTCTTCGCGAACGACCTTGAGCGCAACCGCTTGCTGAGTCGAGCGATCGTAGGCAAGAAACACCTCGCCCATCCCGCCTTTGCCAAGGCTCTGACGAATCTCGTAGCGGTCGTTGATGACCGTACCCGGCGAGATGGGGGTCGAGCTGCGGGTGGCTTCGGACATTGGCGGAGGAGAGCTTTCGATGGATCGCAGCGCCCGTAGGCGGTCGGCGTGGACGCCGTAGCGTCACCCATCCGCGCCGCCGTTTCAAGAGGAGAGGGTCTCACCGACTGGTGAAGTTGGCCCGCTCATGTGTGCCCTAGTTACCATTCGATCCGATGCCGCTCTCGCAGATGTTGCGGGAGCTCCTCACGTTGGCTGAACGCGTCGGGCTCGATGTCCGCTTCGACGTGATGGGCCTCCGTGCGAGCTCTCGTGGAGGTATGTGTATTTTGCATGGAAAACGCGTGGTCGTGATCGACCGCGGCGCTTCGTTGACCGATCAGATCGGTGTGCTGGTCGCGGCTCTTGCGCAGGTCGACATGACGCCGATGTACGTACCGAAGCTCTTGCGTAAGCTCGCCGAGCGCTGAGGTCCTTAGCCGAGCTGGATCTTGCTCCACATCTCTCGACGCATCTTCTCCTTGCGGCGATCGGTGCGCGTGATCACGCGGGCTGCGCTCCACGCCGCGAGCAGCTGCCCCTCTTGTCCGAGCGCAGGGAACGCGCTCTTTCCGACGACGAAAGCGCCGCGGAGAGGAGTCTCGCAGGGCTCGGCGGACAGACCCCACTGCGCGGTTGGCTCGACCGCGAGCAGCGGCACCATCGGCTCCGCATGCAAACTCCCGCCGCCTGCCTGAAGGAGCGCGCGATCCACCGACTCGCGCTTGCCCGAGCGGTAGTCCCACGCAGGCAACCCGTCGTGCGGCGAGTCCACGAGCAAGTAGTGACGCTCCACGAACGGCAAGAAGCGCTCGACCGTGGTGACCGTGCGCGCGCGGATTTGCGGTGGATCGTCGTCGTGGACCAGGGTCTCGGCGACGAGCAGCTCGTGATCCTTGGGGCAGCCTGTCGGCGTGGTTCGCTGCAAGTGCACGGCGTGATCGCTGTCCTCGGGCAACAGGAAGCTCTCTCTCGCGAGCGCGCGCGGCACCCCAGCACTTCGGACCAGCATCGAGACGACGAAGCGCCAGCGAGCCGCAACGACAGTAGGCATCGCGTCCACCGTGCGACGCGAAGGAGAGAATGAAGCCGCCAGATCGAGGAGCTCGCGCGTGGTGCGATCGGTGACGATGAACTGCGCGCCAGTTGGCGAATCCTCGCCCGGCGTGACCACACCCGTGACCTTGCCAGAGCGCGTGACGATGGAGTCGGCGCGCCCGTGCGTGAGGACCTCACCGCCGTGTGCGCGTACGCGATCGAGGAAGAAGTCGACCAGCTCGTCCTCACCGCGCGCGAGCGACACGAGCCCGCGGGTCCACGCTCCGTGCAGCCGTGCGAGCGCGAGCGGCGGGAGGGAGCCGGCGAGATCCGTCGCGAACCGCGCCGTGACTTGCACGATCTCGCGAAACGGGTGGGAGCGCGGAAACTCGCCGAGCAAATCGAACGCCGGCTGGTCCACGCGCGGAAGCGCAGAGAGCGCCGCGCCAGTCTCTCGCCGCTCCCAGAACCCAGCTGGTGACCAGTTGACGTCACGCTCGAAGGTCGCGTCTGCAGCGGCGTTCACTCGCCCAAGCTCGGCGTACAGCTCGTCCACGATGCGACGCACCTCGGGGAACTCGCGATCGATCTCGCGCGAGAACAACGTCGTGTCCGGCGGAAGCTCCAACCGCCTGCCCGGCAAGAGCGCGTGGAGCATCGGGTCGAGCTCTTGCGTGCGCCTGCGAAACGTCTGCGACTGGGCGAGCTCGACGAGCACGCGACCGAACGCAGGAGACGCCGCCGCGAGCAGCGTGAAGCTACGGCGCGCGAGCGGCAAACCCTGATGCGTGTAGACCGCAGGTTTGTCTCCTTGCCCAAGGACGAGCACTCGCCACGACCGCCGCGCGAGCAACGCAGCGCAAGCGAGCGCTCCGATGCTCGTCCCGAGGACCGCAACGTCATAGTGCTTGGCCATCGACAGTCAGTCCTTCTCTTCGACTTCCTCTGACTGCTCGGTCTTCTGCGGCTCCGCTTCGTCCTCTTTGTTGACGACGACGAAAGAGGCTTGAGGCGCGCGCACCAAGGGCGCGGGCTTGACGGGCGCGGCGCGAGACGGCGACGCGTGGCGCTCGAGCTTGATGTTCTTGCGACCGTCCGGCACGCGCAAGGAGCGCGCCTCTCGCGTCGCGGACAGCTTCGGCGCCGCGATTTCGAGGCCTTCGTTGAAGAATGTATCCTGCACGGATTGATGGAGGCGCGCGACGACGAACTCGATCTCGTGGGCGCGATCGGTGAACGCGCGCAGCTCGTAGAGGACACCCGAGTCGCCGAGGGCTCGCTGCAGCACGAAGGGCTCGGGCGACTGATTGACGCCGTCTACGTGCTTGGCAGCGACCAAGAGCAGCTCGTGCACCTTGCGCCACGCGATCTCGTACGGAAGCGAGATGGAGATCGAGACCTGCACGCCGCCCTTCTGAGCGTTGGTCGAGAAGTTCGTCACGACGCCGCTCTGCACGATCGAGTTCGGGATGACGAGCTCCTCGTCGTGGCTCGTGCGGAGGCGAGTGGAGAACGCGCCGAGGCTCGTGATCTCTCCGTCGAGCTCTCCGATTTTCACCCGGTCGCCGACGTGGAACGCGCGCGTGTACGTGAGCACCAGCCCGCCGAGCAGGTTCGCCGTCGCGCTCGTCGATCCGAGCGAGACAATGATCGCGATCGCGAGGCCCACGCCGAAGAACGCCTTGGATTCGCTGCCCGGCAGGTACGGGACGGCCATGATCAGCGCGACGAGCCACACCGCGATCACCGCGAGGCGGCGCGTCGGCGCGACGAGATCCCGATCGAGCCACGGAAACTCGATGCGACCCTCTTCGATCGCGGCGGTCAACAGCGTCAGCGTGCGCGCGGCGAAGCGCCCGAGGATCACGATGACGATCACCATCGCCAGGTTCGGGATGAAGTCGACGATCGCGTTGCCGAGGCTCGTCACTGCACGAACGAGCGGCTGCACGACCGCGTCGAAGACTTTGTGCGACTCGTCCAGCGCGTAGGTGATGACGAGCAGCCACGCGTACGCGGTCAGGCCCATCGTCGCGTAGCGCAGCGTGCCGATGCCGGCCTGGACGATCCCGAGGATCGTGTCCAGCGAGATGAGCTCGACCGACACCAGCGAGACGCCGCGACCGCGCGCCTTGAGTCGGCGGTCGAGCCGCGCGACGAGGCCCAACAACCATGGGCCGGTACGCTTCAACAACCACCAAGCCGCCACCGTCGCGAACGTCGCGAGGAGGAAGCGCCCGATCCAAACGGCCACGATCGTAGGTTCGATCACGGCTTGCGCCCCCTATGCGTCGGCGCTCCAGGAGACGACAGCGTGGTCGCGAACTTCGAGGTCTTGCTCGGCGGCGGCGTTGGTGCGGACGGTGGCGTGGCGACGAACGCGGTCTCGACGCCGGCAATCGTCACTCGCGGGCGCCCCTTCGCGCTCGGAGACGTCGTCACTCGACC
>JANYHY010000035.1 GCA_025362165.1 Myxococcales bacterium
CTGTCAAGGAACCACGCGCGCTTGCGGACCTCTAGTCGCCGCGACGTCGTACCTCGTCCTCTTCGTCGTGCCCTCGCGATCGACAATGGAGAGGCACCTCTTGCCGTTGTCGCTCATGCTCGTGCCGTACGCGGCGGTCGCGGTGGACGCGCTGATCGAGCGATGGCCTGCGCGAACATGCCGTGCCAAGTCCGAAGGCGACAGCCGAGGACTTGAGCCGCAGAAGGGAGCCCGAAGGGCGAGCGCAATCACGAAAGGCGTAATCGTTCACCCAAGGACCCGGTCCTTCAGTCAGGGCTCCGTCGCTTGCGGTACTTGGAACCGCGATCGAGCTCGTCCGCGCCGCTTCGAGACCATGCCGCGGCATTTAGACGCATATCCGCCGCTGATCTAAGCTAGTTCGCGGTATCAGCGCCAGGCTTGGCGAGCTCGTCGATCTGTTCGTTCCACTATTTGGCCAGTTTGTGCGTGGTAAGAGGCCCTCCGCCGGTGCGAACTAGCGTGACACGTAGCGCGGCATGATCCATCCAGGCGGCGGCATGCCTAACCGATTGTGCGGACACATCACTGTTAGTATCATGCACCCGAAGCGTGGCATGAAGAAGACTCGTCGAATCACACGGACTCTCGGACGCACCGCTACGCTCGACACGCCTCTGCGTGCGGTTCAGTTTCTTCGCACGGTGGGCACCGACTCGAACATCGCGCAGGCGCTCGCGAACATCGGGTTCACGGCTGCGGACCGAAAGCACGGTTGGGATCTGCTCTGCAAGGCGTCCACCAGCGTAGACCTCGTCCGACGCCCACCTCCCAAGGTCGATGCGAACGAGAAGCTCGAGGATTGGCGCAAGGCACACATGGTGATTGCGCGCGCCGCCCTCGCTCACCTCCATCCCGAGCAGAGCGCGTTCGTGTTCGGCACGCCGATGAGAGCTGATACTCCGACGGTGGTGTGGGTCGAACAGTTCCTCAACCATCTCGACGCGCTCGAGCGCTCACCGAAGCGTGTGTCGACGCGGCAGGCAGACCACGCAGCCCTCGCGACGCTCGACAGACGCGGCATCACGACGCAGGCGCGCAAGACGGCACGTCAACTCATCGCTGCCGTGATGCATCTCGAGGTGATGCACCCGCCCAACGACAACGCGAAGAACGAAGCGCGCGCTGCGTTGTTGCAGCTCCATGCTTGGCTGACGGACTGGTCAGAGTGCGCACGCACGATCATCCAACGCCGCGATCAACTCCTGCGCCTGGGCATCGGCAGACGCCAGAAGCGGAAGTTGGCGACGCCACCTGGCCCTTGATGATCCCGCGGGAGCGAGGGGCACCTGCTGGCAGTCGGGCACGGCACGCCGCAGTACTTTCCTGCGGGCGAGTGGACCGGCGACACGCGGTGCTTTTCTCCGGGACCGCGGACCCAATCCCTCAAACGCAATCGAGACGATCGCGCCGATGCTGTCCAGTGTCCGCGGGCCTGGGGAAAAGTACTGCGGGGCGCCGTGCCCGACTGCCAGCAGGTGCCCCCTCACCCCGCGCTGACGTTGCGGGGCGCTGCCCAGAATGGTACCGATGGTCCGTCGTGTCACGGGTCCGCGTCACCTTCTTCATCAACTCGTTGGAGCAGGGCGGCGCCGAGCGCCAGCTCGCAGAGCTGCTGACCCGCCTCGATCGCACCGTGTTCGAGCCGAGCCTCATCGTGTGCATCGCGCGTGATCAGCTCGGCTACAAGTTACCGGTCGATAGGATCCGGTGCCTCGACGCGCCCATGTTCCCGACGCCGAGCTCGGTGCTCGCGCTCACGCGTGAGCTGCGTGCGCTGAAGACGGACATCCTCCACACGTACATGGGCTGGGAGAACATCTTCGGCCGTGTCGCGGCGCGTCGCGCGAACGTGCGCGCGATCGTCTCGAGCGTCCGGTGCACCCAGCTACCGCGCAAGCACATCATCGGCGAGGCGCTCACTCACAAGATGGCCGACGCCATCATCGTCAACTCGATCGGGATCCGCGAGGAGCTCGCCCGCCGTGCGCGTGTGTCTGCAGACCGCATCGATGTCGTGGAAAACGGCGTCGATCTGCGGCGCTTCGTGCCGTTGTCGGAGACCGCCAAGCAGCGCGAGCGCAAGCTCTGGTCGATGGAAGGGCGGCGCGTGCTCGTGATGCCAGGTCGCATCTGCGATCAGAAGAACCAGAAGTCCGTCTTGCGCGCGCTCGTGAAGCTCAAGCACGCGGGCGAGCTCCCAGAGGATGTGCGCGTGCTGTTCGCTGGCCGCGGATCGCCGCCTTGGTACGGTGAGGCGTTGCGCGCGTACTCCACGTTGTCCGGGCTTGGCCAGCAGGTGGAGTTCGTGGGCATCGTCAAGCAAGTGGAGAAGCTCGTCGCAGCGGCTGACGGCATGCTGCTGCCGAGCAACTATGAGGGCCTGCCCAACGCGGTCATCGAGAGCATGGCGTGCGGTGTTCCGGTCATCGTCTCCGACGCGGCCAACACTGACTCTCTCGTCACCGATGAAAAAGAGGGCTTGGTGTGCGACGACAACCAGGCGCCGGGGATCGCGCACACGCTTCGCCGCTTCTTCGCCCTCACTCCCGAGCAGCTCCGCGCGATGGGTGACGCCGGCAATCGACACGCGACCACGCGCTTCGCCGTCGCCCGCATGGTGGCCCGCACCGTGGACGTCTACGAGCGAGTGCTCGGCGGGCTGCCGCACCCCGATCCCAGCCCGGAGGATCGCAAGAAGCCGAACGGCACCCGAGCCTTGAACTGAATGTGTGGCATCTCAGGCTTCCTCGCGGGTGACCCGCGCGCGCACGCAGACTTGGCGGCGACCAAGCGAATCGCAGACGCGATCGCGCACCGGGGGCCGGACTCGGCGGGCTTCTTCGCGGATGGCCCCTGCGCGCTTGGTCATAGGCGTTTGTCGATCATCGACCTGTCGCCTGAGGCGAACCAGCCGCAGTTCAACGAAGACAAGACGGTCGCTGCGGTCGTCAACGGCGAGATCTACAACTTCCAAGAGCTGCGCGAAGACCTCGTGCGCAAGGGCCACACGTTTCGCTCGCAGAGCGACTGCGAGGTCGTGCTCCATCTCTACGAAGACTACGGCGAGCGCTGTGTAGCGCGCCTCGACGGCATGTTCGCGTTCATCTTGTACGACACCAAGGCGCGCAAGATGCTCATCGCCCGTGATCGCAGCGGAAAGAAGCCGCTGCACTATCGCAAGCTCTCCCATGGCATCGCGTTCTCTTCCGAGGTTGGTGCGCTCGTGCATGCGTTCCCAGATCAGCGGCCGGGCGTTGATCTCTCCGCGATCGACGAGTTCCTCACGCTGCAATACGTTCCCTCGCCGAACACCGCGTTCACGGACACGTACAAACTACCCGCCGCACACTACGCCTACTTCGGACCCGGCGAGCTGCCCGTACCGGTGCGTTACTGGAGCAAGCCCAAGGGGGAGGTCTTCGGCGGAGACGCAGACGAGCTCGCAGAAGAGCTGCTGCGTTTGATGCGTGCTGCGGTCAAGCGTCGGCTCGTGTCGGACGTGCCGCTCGGCGCGTTTCTCTCGGGCGGCATCGACAGCTCGACGGTCGTGGCGTTGATGGCGCAAGAGTCGACGCGCGCGGTCAAGACCTTCAGCATCGGCTTTCCGCACGCAGACGACAGCGAGCTCAAGTTCGCGCGCATGGTAGCCAAGCGCTACCAGACCGATCACCACGAAGAGATCGTCGATCCCGAGATGACGAGCGTCGTGCAAGCCACGGTGCGCCACCATGGCGATCCGTTCGCCGACAGCTCGGCGGTCGCCATGTATTACCTCTCGAAGATGACCAAGCAGCACGTGACCGTCGCGCTCAGCGGCGACGCAGCTGACGAGAATTTCGCGGGCTACAAGCGCTACAACACCGCGCGCATCGGTCACATCTACGATCGCTTGCCATACGAGGGGCAGCTCGTCTTTCGAGCGGCGCTCGAGGCGTTCGGGCGCGCGATCATCCCCCACGTCGGCGCGTTCGCCGAGCGCCTCGGCCAGGGTGAGGCTGATCGCTACGTGCGCCTCGTCGGACAGTTCTCACCGAGCGAGAAGCGAACGCTCTACCTCGATCGGATGCGTGACGCCGCCACAAACGCGACCGTCGAGCGCTTCGATCGCGTGCTCAGCGAGTCTGGCGCGCAGAGCCCGATGGGACGCGTCGCAGACCTCGACTGGCAGACCTACCTCACCGACGACATCAACGTGAAGGTCGACATCGCAGCGATGACGCACTCGCTCGAAGTGCGCTGTCCTTTCCTGGATACCAAGGTCGTGGAGTTCGCCGCTCGCCTACCAGAGAACATGTTGATGCGCCTACGCGGCAAGTGGCTGTTGCGGCGCGCCGTGAAGAGCCTAGTGCCGCGCGCGATTCTACAGCGACAAAAGCGCGGCTTCGCGCTGCCACTCGAGCGATGGATGAAGCGCGATCTCCGCGAGATGGTGCACGACACACTGCTGGACAAGCGAGCGCGTGAGCGCGGCCTCTTCGAGCCCAAAATCGTGTCCGAGCTGGTGGATACTCTTGATACGTTTCACGCCGCCACTGATCGCCTATGGACGCTGCTCGTCTTGGAGCTCTGGTTTCGAGAGTTCGTGGACGCTCCAGCGACCACCGTCCGACCCTCCACCGAAGCTGTCGCTTGATCTTTGATCAGGGAGGGATGCAGTCGGGCCCGCTCGCGAACACGTTGGTGCACGAAGACGCAGCAGGACACGCGCTCGCGTCGGCCGCGCAGGTCTTGGCGCAATATCCGGCGAGGCCAGGGTTCACGCTGGTGTACCCATAAGTGCGGAGCTCGAGCGAGTCGCACGTGTAGCCCATCGGGCATGCGCTCCCGCCGGTGACGCAGAACGAAGAGCAATATCCGCTCTTCGAAGTGCCATATAGGCAATTACAGATTAGCGCATTGGTATCGGACTTCGTGCACGCCGCCCCGAGTGCTTTGATCGGCGGGGTATAGCCCTGCACGCAAAGCCCATGGTCGACTTGGCACTTCTGCCCATCTTGGCAGTCGCTGTCTTGCGTGCAACCAGCGAAGCAATACCCATTACCGTTCTCGGGCGCGCCAGTGTCAGCCCAGCACACGTCCTTGCCAACGCACCCCGTCGCCGCCCCACCGTTCTTGTCGAACGTGCACTTGGGCAAACAGATGCTGCCGTTCCCCGATCCGTACTGCAAGCAAACGCCAGGCGACGACGGATCATCCGGGCCATCGCAATAGTGCATCCCCTTGGAGTCAGTGACAGGCGAACACGAAGGCACCACACACACCGCAGTCGGATAATAGTCTTGCGGCGCAAACGTAGTCTTCGAGCACTCCGCGAGGTTCGGCCCATTCAAGACATGACAATCCGAGTCACTCGTACAAGCCTTCCCCGTCGTCCCGTCATAAGGCTTCAGAGGAGGCAACGAGTCAGTGGGCGAGGGAGCGTCAACGGGCCCCTTACCGTCGAGCGTAGCGTCGAAGCGTCCGCCATCAGCCCCGCCGCCCGCATCGTTGTTGGTGACATCGACAGTGCCTCCGCACGCGACAAACACAGCGAGCGAAAGACCAAAACACTTCACGCGCAGATGATGCACGCATGCCGCCATAGTTGCTAGAGCCCCCATGCGCGACAACGCTCTCCCATCTCACCCCTCCAGCCACCTGCGGCCGCAAGGACCGGCGAGCCCCAACCTCCTCCCCCCGCAGGTGCCCCCTTTTTACCCGCCCCGGAGGGCACCTAGATTACCCTCCGCAATCGCGATGCAAGACGGCGACAAGCGAAGCTCCGGTTCGATGCCAGTCGAATCGTCGCGCGACGTCGCCAGCGAGGACTTTCTCTATCACCTGTATCGCGGCAGCGAGCTGCTCCAAGACAACCGCGCCCACGAGGCGAAGGAGGAGCTCGAAGCCGCGCTCTTGCTGCAGCCGCGCGACACGAAGGGCCAAGATCTCCTCGCGCTTACGTACTTCAGGATAGGCCTGTATCCGCGGTCGATCCAAATCTACGAGCAGCTACGCAAGGAACTGCCGCACGACACGGCGCTGATGATCAACTTGGCGCTCTGTTACTTGAAGACGGGTCAATCACAACAAGCGCGCGCGATCCTCGAAGAGCTCGTGACGCATTCGCCGGATCACAAGCGCGCGTGGGGATACTTGGGGCTCGCGTACGAGCGCCTTGGGGATCTCGAGAAGGCCGAAGAGTCCTTCGAGCGCGCGGGTCACCCCGTGATGGCCAAGCGCCTCGCTGACCGTCGAATCTCCGCGAGCATGCCGCCGCCCGCGGTGCCGACAGCGCAGCAAGTTCAAGACAAACAAGATCAAGAAGAGTCTGCGGAGATCCGCAAGACCGCAGAGGTCGCGTTCGCGGAGTTGGACAGCGGTGAGCTGTCGTTCGCGCTCGCAGAGCCTGCTGTGAGGCGCACCGAGAGCGGCACCTGGCGCGCGGTCGAGCTCGGCGAAGCGGTGAAGTCGGTGCGTACGAACTCGGAGCGTCCGCCTGCGATGCCCGACGTCGCGCCGCTCTCGCGCCAGCCTGCTCTCGATCGAACGTACTCGACCGCGCGCGTCGCACGTCCGTTCGCCAACCTCGCGAAGGACGCTCGCCTCGCGCCCGCGCCAGGTGAGCTCATCAGCCAGCATGCGTCGGGGCTCGTCGTGGTCGTGGCGCACGAGCTAGTGCAGAAGGACGCGGAGCTCTTTGCCGGCAGACTAGATGCAGTCCGCGGATACACGGGGACGTTGGCGACGCGTGTGCTCGAGCGGCAGTCGCGGGCGGTCTCGCACGAGCCGTTCGGCGGCCTCGGAGCGCCTCTCGTTCGCATGAAGACCTCCGGCACGCTGGTGCTCGGTCCGCGCCCGTCACACAGGCTCGTACCGCTCAAGCTCGACGGAGAGCTCGCGTTCGTTCGTGAAGAGTACGTGCTCGGCTTCGACCTGCGCCTCACCTTCGAGAACGGTCGGCTCGGCTTCGGCGAGGGAGAGACGCTCCCCTTCGCGCAACTCACGGGCAAGGGCGTCATCGTCCTGGAGTTGCTCGATCCGCTCGTCGTCGTCGAAGTCGTCGCGAAGACGGGCGCCGTGCTGCGCCGCGAGTCGATCGTCGGCTGGACTGGGCGACTCTTGCCGCGCGCGCTCTCGCCGAGCGAGTCGCCGTCTGGGCAGCGCGGCCTCGTGAGCTTCTCTGGTGACGGCGCGCTGTTGATGAGCGGTAGGTAGATGGCGAGCAAGAAGAAGACGCGCACTCCGAAGAGACGGCCGCTCGCAGAGGACGCGTTCAACATCCCCAACCTGCTCACGATGCTGCGCGTCGTGATGATCCCCTTGTGCCTATGGTTCCTGGACAAGGACACGCCGCGCTCTGGCTTCTGGGCTGGCATCGTCTTCACGATCGCCGCGATGACGGACATGCTCGACGGCTATCTCGCGCGCAGGCTCAACGTCGTCAGCGTGCTCGGCAAGCTGCTCGACCCGCTCGCGGACAAGCTCATCGTGATGGCGACGCTCGTGTGGATGACGCACATGGGACGCGTGCCCGCATGGGTCATCATCGTGCTCTTGGGGCGAGACATCAGCGTGACCGCGTTGCGTAGCATCGCTGCGAGCGAAGGTGTCGTGATCGCCGCTGGAGAAGAGGGCAAGGCGAAGACTGCGCTGCAGATGATCGGCATCATCGCGCTGCTGCTCGGGTACCCGTACCACTTGAGCTACGCGGGCATCGATCTCGGGGTGTGCGAGATGAATCACATCGGGCAAGCGCTCGTGTATCTGTCACTCGTCTTCTCCTTCGGGAGCGCCGTGCAGTACGTGAGGCTGTTCGCGGCGGCAGTAGAAGCGAAAGAGAAGAAACAGCCCGTAGAATGAGGCGATTTCAGATCGCCATCGTGGGCGGTGGTCCCGCGGGATCGAGCACAGCGCTCCACCTCGTGCGCGCGTGCGGTGTGGATCCCCAGAGCGTCGTGGTGCTCGACAAGCAGCGTCACCCACGCGACAAGCCGTGCGGCGGAGCCGTAAGCACGTGGGGCCTCGAGGCGCTCGCGAAGATCGGCTTACGCGACGCCTCTCGCTCGAGACCGATGTTGGGCCTCTCGCTCGTCGAGGGGCGCGAGCGCGGCACCACGCGCGGAAGCTTAGGAGTCATCGTGCGACGCGACGAGTTCGACGCCGCTCTGCTCGAAGCATCGAGGAGAGATGGCGTCGAGGTGCGTGACGGCGAAGGCCTCGTCTCGCTCACTTCCGAACCAAACGGCTGGACCCTCGGCACCACGCGAGAGACGATCTCCGCGAAGATCGTTTGCGCGTGTGACGGCGCCGGGAGCACCGTTCGAAAGCTACTCGGCTTGCATGAACCGGCTAGAAAAGGCCACCTCTACGTCACGGACACGCCGCCGATGAACGCGGACGGGCCCGTGCTGTCCGGTCTTTGCGAGTTTGATTTCACTCCAGTCGCAGAGCGCGTCGACGGCTACTACTGGGACTTCCCAACGCCGTCGCCGATGGGCGGAGACGAGACATGGGTCAACCGCGGCATCTATCACGCGAACCTCAGCGAGGCGCGCGGGCGAGCGGTGAAGGCTTCGCTGGCGAGATCACTCTCGGCGCGCGGCTTGTCGATCGATGACGTCACGCTCAGACCGTTCTCCACGCGACCGCTCGTCCCCGACAGCGTCTTCATGCATCGAGGCGTGATGCTCGTGGGCGAGGCGGCGGGCATCGATCGCTCGACAGGCGAGGGGATCGCGCAGGCCATCCTCTATGGAGAGATCGCAGCTCGACATGCCGCGCGCGCAGACGTGAGTGGGTACGATCGCGAGGTGCGGGCGTCACGCGTGGTGCGTCACCTTCGACAGAGCGCGTGGCTTGCGCGTCATGTCTATGCTCCGCATGGGCGGGCGTTTCGCAAACTCTTGTTGCGGTCAGAGCACGCGCGCGACGCCGGGATCCGCTGGTATTGTGGAGACGCCCTTGGTGGTCGGGCGAAGGTCACGCTGTTGGGTCGGCTTGTGTTTGAGGCCATTCGAGCCTGAGGGAAGAAGAAGGGGCACCTATCGGGGTGGTGGGTGGTGGCTCGGCGACGCGCAGTACTTTTCCCTGTGCCGGCCGACACTAAAGGCCTGGGTCGTTTCACGATGTCTTGTGCGACATGGTCGGCCGTCACAGGAAAAAGCACCGCGCGCTCACCGGTTGTTGCGGCGGATAGGTGGCTGGGTGGGTGAGAGTGAAGAGCGCATCTCGGCGAGCGTATCTCGGCAACGGATTGCGCCGTCAGGGCGGCGGTGGGGGTGCTGGTTCGAAGCAGACGAGTTTGTCGGAGATGACCGAACAAGAACCGTCTGGACTGACCGAGCATTTTACTTCGCCGTGCCAATAGGCGCAGCCGTATCCGCAGCCGACGTGATCCGCCTCGTGCATGCACTGCATCTTGCGGAGCGTGCCGCGCTCGCGACGGAACTCTTCGGGTCGCGGATCTCCACACGCGATGCGGCCCGAATCGAAATCGCACGCGCCTTGCGGCGTCAGTGAGCACGCGACGCGCCCGTACGCCGCGACACATCCATATCCGCAGTCGAGACCGCCATCATCTGCGAGACATTCTGGCAGCGGCACGTTGTCGCCATAGTGACGCCTCACGTAGGGCGGAGGATCCCAACACATCACTTTGCCATAGCCGCTCGTGCACACGCCTTCGGGTGTTTGCGTGCAGCGCGCTTCACCGTACGCGACCACGCATTGGTAGCCGCAAACGGTGCGGCCTTGCACCGTCACGCACTGCGGAGCGGACTGCGCGTTCGCTCCAGACGCGACGAACGGCAGGGACAAGAGCGCTAGAAACAGGGCCAACAATGGACGACGCATGCAGACCGAAGTGCATGGCGCGTGCCCTTTGGGCGATCGAAACTCGATGTCAAATCGACAATCTCGCCGATCGCGCCATCAGACCTTGCGTGGCGAGTAGGCTCGACTCTGCTCGAGCACACCTCGCTTCGCTACGACGACAGCGGCTTCGTGTATGTTGGGCCGGCACTCGGCGTGGTCGCATACTCGCCGCGGATACGACCCAATCAACCTCGCGAGGCCACGAATGCGCAAGCCCAGCCGAATCATCGCTCTCGACGAAACCTGTTGGACGCCGGGATTTCGTGAGACGCACCCGCCGGCGCGTCGCGACATGTTCGACAAGTTCATGAAAGGCCGGCTCGGCGACGTGCCCGAGGGGCGGCTCCAGCGGATGGACGAGGCGGGGATCGATCTCCAGGTCCTCTCCATCATCACTCCGGGCCCACAGATGCTCGAGCCAGAGCTCGCCATTCGCCTTTCGCGCGAGGCAAACGATTGGATGGGCGACGTCTCGCGCCGCTATCCAAAGCGCTTCGCCGGCTTCGCGGCCCTACCGACCCCCGACCCGCGCGCCGCAGTCGACGAGCTGACGCGTGCAGTCGAGGAGCTCGGGCTGAAGGGCGGGTTGGTGAACGGTCAGACCCACGGAGTCTACCTCGACGACGAGCGCTTCGACCCGCTGCTCGCCCGCTTCGCGAAGCTTCGAGTGCCGCTTTACATCCACCCGGCGGACTTGCCGAAGCCTGTCATCGACACGTACTTCGGTCCCTATCCCGCGCTTGCTGGGCCGTGTTGGGGTTGGGCGATCGACACCGGCACACACCTGCTGCGGCTCATGGCGAGCGGCGCATTCGACCGGCATCCGGAGTTGAAGGTGATCATCGGACACATGGGGGAGCTGATTCCCTTTCAGCTGAAGCGCATCGACAAGGTCTCGCAATGGATGGGCGGCAAGATGCGGCCCGCATCGGAGTACATGCGCGACAATGTCTTCATCACGACCGGCTCCGTCTTCCAGTCGCAGCCGCTCGTTTGCGCAGTGCTCGCGCTCGGCATCGACAACGTTCTATTCTCGATCGACGATCCCATTGAAGACAACCACGAAGCCGTAGAGTGGCTGAAGAGGGTGCCGCTCAGCGACGCGGACCAAGAGAAGCTGGCCCACGGCAACACGGAGCGTCTGCTCCGACTCTGACCGAGCGGGGACGCTCCCACGAGGGGAGCGAGGAGCTCGAGCGGCCGCATCCTCGTTGTCGCGTTCCTTCTTAGGCTCGCGTGCGACTCATAGCTTTCGGCGGGTCAACACTCCTCGGTCTAAATCGTCACCAAGGGGCCCGGTCATTCAGACGAGCACCGTCCCCACTGAGACGAGCACCGTCTCCACTGGGACCACCACTGTCCCCACCGAGACGAGCACCGGTCTCGCACGATGATCGCGTTCTTGTGCGACGAAGTTCGCGTGCGCTCACTCGACAACACGCAGCGCCCGGCAATCCGGCGCCCATCACGCTGAAATCAGCCGCTTCCAGCGCCGCAAATCTTTTCTTGAGAACCGAAGCAACAACGTCCGCCGCAGGTCGATAGGGTCATAAGAAGCGAAACTCAAACGACACCCCGGGCAAGGTGCCCGCCTCTCGCGCGACGACGCTCCAGAAAGGAGGACAAGACAATGAACACAAATAAATCTG
>JANYHY010000059.1 GCA_025362165.1 Myxococcales bacterium
TCCCATCCAGCGCGCTGCTCGTAGACCTCCGTGAAGCCCCCTGACTCGAGCGCCTTCGCGGCGATCACCGAGCGATGACCGCTACGACAGCCGAGCACGATCGGCGAATTCTTGTCGAAACATGCGCTCGCGAGCAGCGCAAAATCCGGCTCCGAAATAGGGAGATTGTGCGCGCCCGCGGGGTGGCCTGCCTCGAACTCTTCCGGTGTGCGCACGTCCACGTACGACGCACCGCGCTCCATGAGAGCTCGCGCCTGCACGGGCGTGACGTGCTTCATGGCGCGCACGATCCTTTCATCATGAACGCGCGCCGCGCCGCCATGCGAAGCTCTTGCTTGACGGACTTGTCGTCGATTGGCGCGAGGCGCTTGCCGACGTCGGCTGGGTGAGCGACTCCAAGCGCGTCGATCGCCGCGAGCGCGATCGTCAGCTCGTCTGCGTCCGCGACCGGAGAGGCTGCCGCCTGTGCGAGCTCGGTCAAGCGATCGTAAGACGACGCGTCGCACATCGCGCCAAGAGCACGCGCCGCGGACGCGCGCACGAACGCGGGTTGGTCTCGGTCATCGAGTCGTTTGCGCACGGCCTCGGCTTGTGCGCGAGCACGATGCGAGCCGAGAGCATCGATCGTCGCAGCCAGCACGCGCGACCCGAGCTCATGGCTCAAGGAGTCGCCGAGCGCTTCATCCGCTTGCGGAGATGCGGGAAGAGCGCCCAACGCGGAGGCCGCCGAGACGCGCACGAACACCCATCGATCATCCTTCAACAGCGCGCTAAACGCGTCAGTCGCGCTCGTGAGCTTGCTAGGAGTGAGCGCGCGGATCGCCGCGTCTCGCACGCGCGGATCGGGATCGGCAAGGAGCTGGATCAGCGCAGGCTGCGCATCGCGCAAGTCGGCAGAGAGCTCCGCGGCTTGCGCGCGTATCGGCGCGTCCGGATCGTGCGCGAGCATGTCGACGAAATGCTTGGTCGCGGAGGGATCGTGCGCTCGAGAGAGGGTCGCGAGCGGCATGAGCGATAGGAAGCGCAGACGAAATTCTGGCTGACGAGAGAGAGCCGCGTCGAGCGTCGCCGATGCACGCACGCCGAGCTCCAAGAGGCGCGGGTCGAGCGCGCGCAGCATCTCGAGCTTCTGATCGCGCGTGCGCGAGGGATCGTCGAGCAGCGCTCCTAGTTTTTCGATCGTCGCCGAGCGCGAAGCGGTCGCGAACGCGCGGCGGGTGAGGGCACGTGTCTCCGTCGGTCCATCCGCGAGCACACCCGCGAGCACGTCGAGCGCCGCAGACGGAGCCACGAGCGCCAAGATCCCAGCGGCCTTTGCGCGAGCCTTCAGATCCGTGCCTTTGACGGCGTCGATCATCGCTTGTGAGGCTGCTTTGCCGCACCTCTCGAGCTTGCTCTCGGCTTTGTGAGCGACCTCTTCGTCCGTGTCGGAGAGCGCCTTCACCAGCAACGCGCCGCTCGCCGAGCATGGTGCGCTCGCAGCAACATCCATGGCGAGAGCGCGCCCGGGTGCGTCGAGCTTGTCGTAGACGGCGGCGACCGCGGTGGTGCCAGGATCTCCCGCGCGCTTGAGCAAACCCGCCGCCGCGTCCGCGCGCGCGCCTCCCCCGGTCAGCGCGATCGCTATGTCGATGACGGTCGCTCCCTTCGACTCGAGATCGGCGTACGCGCTCACCTCGTCGAGCGTGACGTCTGGTTTGGGCAGGTTCCGCGCGTACGCTTCATCGAGCACGATCGACATGCACGAGCTCTTGATCGGTGACGCCAGCGGGATCTCGTATGTCGCGCCGGGATGCATCCACGCGTCCTCTGGCATCGTCACCTTCAACGTGCGATCGCGCGTGACCAAGAAGAACGTGCGCGGGGCAGCGCCGGTGGGCGAAGGCGCAGCGGGGGCGACCGCGATCGTCACGCGCGCGATTGGCACCTCCGCGGGGCTCGAGAACGAGACAAACTCGCCGCGACCCGCGCCCGATCGCCCTTCGCTCCATGTCGTCGCCGGATCGCGATCGACCAGCGCGCCCGGGCTCCCAATCGCAGTGCTCGCGCCGCTCGTCGCGAGCAGCTTCGCGAGCGGCGGATCGATCGCAGCTGCGAGCGCGTTCGCGATCACGGGCTGCGCTGCGTTGATTTGCCACGCAGGAAGGCGTTGAACGCTCGCCGAACGAAGCGTGAGGGTGCCTGCATCGAGCACACGCGGAGACAGCAGCGTCGCGTCTTGCCCGCAGATGCGGTTCTCTTCGGCGATCGCGCCTACCACGACGAAGCGCGCGCCGGCGTCACCGTCGATCACCTCCACCTGCTCGCCGGTCATGCCGCCAGGTTGGCCGACCGTGAAGCCCGTCGAGCCCGACCACGCGACCGGCGCGTCCGGCTTGCCGACGAAGATCGCACCGAAGCCGATCGGTCGATCGACCGAAGCGACGCGCGCCACGACCGCTCGCTTGCCTTGTCCGATGTCGATCGTCTCGACCTTCACCTCGCCATACGGAGCCGTGACCGCGATGGGAAGCGACAAGGTCGCGCCGTCCGCCACTCTGTACCGAACGACCCCCGCGGCCGTGTCCACTCTCACGGAGATCGCCATCGCGCCTTCACCGGCTGGCGCTGTCGCTTCGTTCGCCGCGAGCGCTGGCGCACCTAAAAACAGGAGCAAAGGCGCAGCGGCGAGCGTTGTTGGACGCATGGCCGGAGGATACCGCGACGCGTCGGGGGTGCGCCGTTTGTTTGCCCACTTTCGAGTGGGTGTGTCATCCCCTCGGTGGATGCGAAAGCTCGTGGCGGTCGGAATCGGCGTATCGCTGGTCGGCGCGGGCCTAGGCCTCACGCGCTGTCATCGACCGTTGCAGCAAGTCGCCAGCGTGGTCGAGAGCGCCGCGAGCGTGGACGCGCCGGCCGCGATGAAGCCCACAGTCGTGCGCGATGAGCCGACGACACCAGCGCGCGAGGAGATGTTGCGCGGGCTCGATGTCCAGCACGTCGCGATCGGCGACGACGGCGCGTCGGCTTCGTTGCCGAATGGCAAGACTGCACACCTCACGCTCGACACGCGACTGCAACGAACGGCGAGCTCCCTCATGGCGCAACACAAGCTGCCCGAAGCGGCGGTCGTCGTGATGGACACCAAGACAGGCGCGGTGCTGGTGTACGCGAGCCACGTCGAATCTGGGCCTGCGCGCGACCTCGTCATCGAAGCGAAAGCACCATCGGCGAGCGTCTTCAAAATCGTGACGGCCAGCGCGCTCGTCGAGCACGCGGATCTCGGCGCTGACACGAAGCAATGCTACGCGGGCGGCGGCGAGCAGCGCGTGACGCTGAACGATCTCGACGAGGATCCGCTCCGCGACAAGTGGTGCCCCACGCTCGCCACGGCGATGGGAAAAAGCACCAACACGGTGTTCGCGAGACTCGCCAGCAAGCACCTCGACGCGCTCACGCTCGACTCCACGGCGCGCGCTCTCGGTTACGGCGAGCCCATCGCGTTCGATGTCCCGAACGAAGCGAGCAGCATCGTTTTGCCCGAAGACAAGCTCGGGTTCGCGCGCACGGCTGCCGGCTTTTGGAACACGACGCTCTCTCCGCTCGAAGCGGTCATGCTCAGCGAGACGATCGCGCGCGAGGGTGAGGTGGTGCGCCCGTGGTTGGTCAAGGACGTCACCGACAGCAAGGGCGCGCAGGTGATGGGCCCGCCCGAGCCGTCCACGGTCCGCCGCGCGATCAAGCGCGAGACTGCAGCGCAAGTGTTGACGATGATGGAGCACACTGTCAGCGAAGGGACGTCGTTCAAGGCGTTTCACGATCCGCGCGGGAAGGCTTTTTTGCCGGGGATCGTCGTCGCTGGCAAAACGGGCACGCTCAGCGATCCGGACGGCGCACGCCTCTACTCGTGGTTCACCGGTTTCGCGCCGTCTCGGCCGCAGCCTGGTCAAGCGCAGGTCGCGATCGCTGTGTTGATCATCAACGGACCGAAATGGACCTTGAAAGCGAACGTGCTCGCGCGAGAAGTCCTGCGCGCCTGGTCGCACGACGCAAACACAGACTCGACGGCCGAACGGCCTCGGTAAACTAGGGCTCGTAGATGACGAAGCAGCGGCGGCAACGCGCTTCATAAGCGGCGGCGCCTCCGACGA